>JAUVQR010000113.1 GCA_030598065.1 Planctomycetota bacterium
AGGACCCCGAAGGTGATAAAACTAATAAGGGATATCTGGCCACAGTCGCTACTTGTTGGCTTCAAACTGGAAGCGGGGCTGGACAGGGCGGGACTGGTCGAGAGGGCTCGGGAGCTGATATCAAGCTCAGGGGCTGATATGGTTGTGGCCAACGACATTACGCAGATTACGGAGGATAGCCACGTGGCCTATATCGTATCCAAGACCGGCGACGTCTCGGAGGCCGCCCAAACCAAGGGGGAGATTGCCGCAAGACTTGTCAAACAGACCGCCGCGTTGATTGCGCCCGCCGGCCCCTCATAAGGGCCTAGAAGCCCTTGACGAACATAAAATCATAACCCACAATGTCTCTGGTGTTTACACCATAGATGGTTATCTTGAAAGGTACCGTCACACCGGCAAACGCACCCGTGACATTCAGGACGTTATCGCCAAGCACCTTGCCCTTGCCGTCGTAAGCTACCACCTTAATTAGCACGAACTGGAAATCTCTTCCGCCGCTGTTCTCAAGTTTGCCCGTGAATACGGTGTTTTCAACAATGCCCTCATATTCAAGGTCAATTACAGAAAACCCCTGGCCAATGTCTATCAGCTTTTTCGGCTTCTTCGTGGCGCCCTTTTTGGGTCTTTCCGCCTTCGGCACCGCCCGGCGCGCGGGTTGACCCTTCTCCAGTGCCGACACCCGCTTGCCAACGTCGTCCAGCTTGGCCATAAGTTCCTGCAAGGTCCCTTCCAGCGCGATAATCTTTTCCATTATCCTTCTTTCAGTGTCACCTGCCTCCACCGGGCTGAGTGAACCTGTGAGTGAACACAGAAAAAGAAGGACGCACAACACCATCACAGACGGCTTAAAGCTCCACCTGGCGCCGCCTTTATCTTCGAGACCTGTACACATGGTTAATACCTTACAGTGGCCTTTCCGGCATATAAACGACAAAAAAAAGACTACGAACCCCTGAGAAACGCTATTTCATGCCTCACTATCCAATGGGCCTGGGGACCCTTCACGAGCACGTCAAACGACGTTGATTCACCCACCTCCAGGTCCTCAATATTGAAGGCCTTTACGCCTATTACCTTGTCGTTCTCATCATAGGCTACTATCTCGAATTCCACCTTCTCGGCCGGCGCCGAAGAATCGTTCTTTATCTCGCCACTGAATTTAGTGCCCTCGTCAGTGGTCTCATATATTATGGCATGGCCATGGAACCCGCTTCCCAGATACACGTCACCCACTTCAAACCGCTTCTTCGGGGGCGGTTTGGGGGCGGAAGACTTTCCGGACCCAGACACATACCCCGGTGGAGCCTTTTCAAGTTTAGCGACCTTCTCCTCCAGGTCATCCATTTTCTTCGTCAGCCTCTCGTTCATCTCACCCACCTCGCTGGCGAGGTACCTTAGCGCGTCCTCCAGCTCTATTATCTTCTCAAGGAGTTTTATTGCGAAGAGGTCGCCCAGCGGCTCGGGCTCCAACTCCTCGAGCCTTAAGCCTTCAGCAGGCGCTTCCGGCGCCGAAGATGCCTCGGCAAGGCACACCCCGGGAAGGGACGTTGACAAATACAGAAAGCTGCAAAGAGTGACTAGTAGGATCCTATACACCTCCCAAAAACGGTTTCTCGGCGCCGTCAGCGGCCCGCGACAGCGTTTTGCTTCCGGTCCGTCAGAGAGAACCCCCAGCGGGCCTTTACCCCAAGAATTATCACAAACGGCGGGAAAGGTCAACGCATTTTCCGTATGTTGCGGGAGCGTTAACCGACTATAACGTCACTGCCCGGACGACCTTACACAGAAGTTCGCATTTGATGTGGACACGGGGCGTTTTTTTGTCATATAATCGACTTTTGCGGAAAATAGCGCGTTATGTTGTCCTGGAGGGTTATATGCCCACGTATGAATACGAATGTTCGAGCTGCGGCCACACGTTCGAGCGTTTCGAGTCTATAAAGGCAGGTAACAAGAAGAAATGTCCTGAGTGTGGGAAGAGGGCCAACCGGATTATCGGAGCCGGCGCCGCCATAATATTCAAGGGCAGCGGATTTTATCAGACCGACTACCGGAGCAAGGAATACAGCCAGCAGAAGGCCAAGGCCGAAGGTGAGAAGACCGGCGCGGGAAAGACCAAGAAGAGTGAGGCATGCCCGAAGAAGAAGCCGGACACCCCTGGAAATTGATACGCCCCATAACCCTCTACTTGCAAGAAGCAACCCTGGAATTTTCACTATGGCCCTGCCGTCGCGACCAGGATGAAGTGCGCCGTGCGTCCTTGGACAACTCTCCGGTTCATGCCCGACCCCCCTATTACCTGGCTGCAAGACCGCTCTCATAAGAGGACATGTGAGTGAACGCTTGAATCCTGTGTAAGCCCTTGACAGGCCTTATTTTCTCGATTAGTATGTGACGGCTCACATTTTGCGCTTTAGCCAAGGATATCATGGAGAAGTTCGAACAAGACCGGCGGGAAAAGCTCAAGAAGCTCAAAGAAAAGGGAATCGACCCCTACGGGAAGAGCTGTAACAGCCTCAAGGGCCTCCGCTCTGTCGCCGAAGATTACAGCAGCGACTGCGACGAAGAAAATAGTGTCAAGGTCGCCGGCAGGATCTCCAGTCTGAGACCACACGGCAAGGCCGCTTTCCTGGACATAAAGGACTGGACGGGAAAGATACAGCTGTACGTAAAGCTCAACAACGTTGGGGAAGACCATTTTGAGACCTTTAAATTACTGGACCTCGGCGACATTATAAGCGCGGAAGGCAAGGTCTTTAAGACAAGGACGGGCGAGATTACCATAATGGTAGATGACCTGACGGTGCTTTCCAAGGCCCTGCTCCCTCCACCCGAGAAATGGCACGGGCTGAAGGACGTAGAACTCAGGTACAGGCAGCGCTATCTAGACCTCATAGCCAACGAACAGGCCATGAAAACCTCGCTCGACAGGATAAAGATAATAAAAGGCGTAAGGAATTTCCTGGAAGCAAGGGGTTATGTTGAGGTCGAAACGCCTATGATGCAGCCGATACCCGGCGGTGCGGTGGCCAGGCCGTTTGTCACACACCACAACACCCTCGACATAGACCTCTATCTGCGCATAGCGCCGGAGCTGTATCTCAAGAGGCTGCTGGTGGGGGGTATGGAACGCGTTTACGAGATAAACCGCAACTTCCGCAACGAAGGCATATCCACGCGCCACAACCCCGAGTTCACCATGCTGGAGGCCTACGAGGCCTACGGCGACTATAATACCATGATGGAACTGACAGAGGGGCTGATATCCACGCTCGCCACAGAACTGGAGTTCGGTCATGAGATAACGTTCGGGGATAAGACGATCAATATAAGCCCTCCCTGGAAAAGGGCGAGATTTCGCGAATTACTGGAAGAACACGCCGGCGTCAACTTCGACGACGAGGCCGCCCTCAGGCAAAAGGCCGAAGGCCTTGGGCTTGAGATAGGGCACCTGCCGCGAGACGTCGTGGCCAACGACATATTCGAAGAGGTAGTCGTAGATAAACTTAACGATCCCACGTTCGTCATAGACTATCCGGCCAGCCTCTGCCCGTTGACAAAGCTCTGCGAAGACGACAAACTGTTTGCGCAGCGCTTTGAGCTTTATATAGGAAACATAGAAATCGCCAACTCCTATACGGAGCTGAACGAACCCCTGGAGCAGGAAAGACGGTTCATAGAGCAGATAGGGGGTAAGGATGATTGGGGAAAACTTGACAATGATTTCATACTGGCGCTCAAATACGGCATGCCTCCGGCAGGCGGGCTCGGCATCGGTATTGACAGACTGGTAATGGTGCTGACGGGTAACACCTCTATCCGCGACGTTATACTCTTTCCGCTGCTTCGTCCAAGCTCAAAGCCCGCGGCGGAAGAAGCCGGACAATAAATGGAAGCAAGCAAAGACGTACTAACCTGCGCAAAGGACATAACAAAGGACTACCAGGTGGGCAAGAGCACCCTCAGGGTCCTTAACGAGATAAACCTTGAGATATGCAGGGGAGAGATACTCATGATACTGGGGCCTTCGGGAGCGGGCAAGAGCACGTTGCTGCACATATTCGGGCTGCTTGACACACCGACCTCGGGCCACGTGGTTTATGAAGGCGAGAACCTCAGCCAGTTAAGCCCACGCTTGCAGGCGGAAAAAAGGAATAAACACTTCGGCTTCGTCTTTCAGTTCTACCATCTGCTGCCCGACTTTACCGCACTCGAAAACGTGATGATGCCGCGTCTGATAGAACGGAGGCGGAGACCGTTGCATCACGACGACAAGACGGGCCTGGAAAGAGCGGCGGAAGTCCTTGACAGGGTCGGCCTAAAAGACAGAAGCCACCACCGGCCGGACCAGCTCTCCGGGGGTGAAAGACAGAGGGTGGCGTTCGCGAGGGCGCTGATAAACGAGCCGGCAATCCTCTTCTGCGACGAGCCGACCGGCAACCTGGACACCAGAAACTCAAGAGAGATACAGGACCTGATACTGGAATTGAACACGTCAAACAACCAGACCTTTGTAATAGTAACCCACGACGAAAACTTCGCCGAACTGGGAAAGAGGCGAATAAGGATGGTCGACGGAAGGATAGTGGACCACGCATCGACAGTCCCTCAGAAAGGAGAAAGAGGCTAAAATGTCTCTTAAAGTATTTATAAACGGTAAGCTCCTGCCACAAGAGGAGGCAAAGATATCCGTATTTGACCATGGCCTGCTGTATGGAGACGGCGTGTTTGAAGGGCTACGGTCCCACCAGGGGAGGGTGTTTAAGCTGACGGAACACCTTGAGAGGCTGCACGAATCGGCAAGGGCCATATTCCTCAAGGTCCCTATGGGCACAAAGGACCTTAAGCACGCAATATTCGCCACCTTAAGGGCCAACAACATGAAAGACTCTTATATCAGACTGGTAGTCACAAGGGGCGTGGGGAAGCTGGGGCTCGAGCCGGGAAAGTGCAGCAACCCGCAAGTAATAATCATAACCGACACCATTCAACTATACCCGCCCAAGCTGTACGAAAAGGGCATCGACATACTTACCGTGGCAACCGTCCGCAACCACCCGGAATCCATCAATCCAAGAATAAAATGCCTGAACTACATGAACAACATCCTGGCAAAGACGGAAGGCATCAACGCCGGGGCGACAGAGGCCCTTATGCTGAACAAGGACGGATTTGTGGCGGAATGCACCGGTCAAAACATTTTCCTGATAAAGGGTAACGAGCTCTACACGCCACACGGCAACTCAGGCATCTTGAAGGGCATCACGAGAGACACGGTCATCGAACTCGCGAAGGCTAAAGGCATAAAGGTGAGAGAAGATTTCCTGACAAGGTATGACCTGTATATAGCCGAGCAATGCTTCCTCACCGGAACGGCCGCTCAAATAATACCGGTGGTCAAGATAGACGGCCGCGTAGTCGGAGACGGAAAACCTGGGCACACCACGCTGGAACTGCTGGAGGAATACAGGTCGCTCCTGACTAATCCTGAGGTGTCCGAGGTCGAGGAGGAGCTGGAAGCAGGATACATAAGACCATAATGCCAGCGCCGACACATATCAGGAAGTCCGCCAGATTGAACGTCGGCCAGTGCCTGGCTCCGATGTGCAGGTCTACGAAATCCCTCACGTAACCGTAACAGACCCTGTCTATCAGGTTCCCGACCGCGCCGGCAAGTATACCCCCCAAGGCAATCGTGGTTACGGTGCTAACGCGCTCCGAT
>JAUVQR010000105.1 GCA_030598065.1 Planctomycetota bacterium
AGACACCGGCGGCATACAAGACTACCGGGCAGCCGGTACTTATACCGGGTGACATGGGCCGGTACTCATACGTACTGGTAGGCACCGAGGCGGCCAGCGCCGAGACCTTTGCCTCATGCTGCCACGGCGCGGGAAGGCTGATGAGCCGCACCAGGGCAGCAAAATCGGTCAGGGGCAAGGACATCATCAATGCCATGCAGAAGCTGGGTGTCATCGTCAGGGCGTCAGGCCGGCGCACGCTGGCCGAGGAGATACCGGAGGCGTACAAGGACGTCACCGACGTGGTCGACGTCGTGCATAACGCGGGTATCGCCAGGAAGGTGGTGCAGCTAAGGCCTCTGGGCGTCATAAAAGGATGAGGTTGACACGCCCCGCTGGAGTTGATAGCATGTGTAGGCATGAAGGCCTACGCAGTTATACCAGCCCGGTATGGCTCTACAAGGCTCCCCGGCAAGTGCATACTTCCAGAAGCAAAGACCGCTACCGGAAAATATATCATTGAGCACGTCTATTTCAGGGTAAAGGAAGCAAAGAACATAGAGGGTGTAATGGTCGCCACCGACGACCGGCGCATCTTTGACGTGGTAAAGGGCTTTGGAGGATGCGCGCAGATGACCTCGCCGCGTCACAACTCCGGGACCGAGCGGGTGGTCGAGGTGGCCGAGGGGCTGGACCCGGACATTGACATCATCATAAACGTGCAGGGTGACGAGCCCGATATAAGGCCGGAGATGGTGGACACCGTGGTCTCAACCCTTTCAGAAGATGCGGCGGCAGCCATGTCAACCCTTGCCAACCCCATCACCTCCACCGGCGAGCTTAACGACCCCCACGCCGTCAAGGTAGTCATTGACAACAACGGCTACGCCCTTTACTTCTCCAGGTCTCCCATTCCTTACGGCGGGCAGACCGGCCCGGACGCGGGCGGACGGGATGTCTTCTTCAAACACCTTGGTATATACGCGTACCGCAGGGATTTTCTAAGCAAATACGCATCCCTGCCCCCGTCTTCCCTCGAAGGCGCAGAAAACTTGGAACAGCTTAGGGCACTCTCAAACGGATACAAAATAAGGGTTTCCGTAACGCCTCACAGGTGCCATGGTGTGGACACACCTGAAGATTTCAAGGAATTTCTTGACAGATACCGCAATTGACAATACATAGGACAATATGACCAAGCACATCTTCGTAACAGGCGGCGTGGTTTCTTCTCTGGGTAAGGGCCTTAACAGCGCCTCGATAGGACTCCTCCTCGAAAGCAGGGGGCTCAAGGTGAACCTTCAGAAATTCGACCCCTACGTGAACGTAGACCCCGGCACTATGAGCCCGTTTGAGCACGGTGAGGTGTACGTAACGGAGGACGGCGCGGAGACGGACCTTGACCTGGGACACTACGAGCGCTTCACCAGCGCCGTCATGAACAGGGACTGCAACCTGACTACCGGCTCTATCTATCACTCCGTTATAACCAAAGAGAGGCGCGGCGATTATCTTGGCAAGACGGTCCAGATAATACCACACATAACAAACGAGATTAAGGCGGGTATCAGGAAGGTTGCCGTACCCGGCGTCGACGTCGCCATCCATGAGATAGGCGGCATCGTCGGCGATATAGAGAGCCAGCCCTTCCTGGAGGCTATCAGACAGTATGCCCAGGATATAGGGCGGGAGAACGTCCTGTTTATACATCTGACGCTGATACCCTATCTGAAGGCCGCTGACGAGATGAAGACCAAGCCCACCCAACACGGCGTCGGCATCCTGCGACAGGCTGGTATTCAACCGGACATCCTTATCTGCAGGACCGAGAAGCCGCTTTCTTCGGGCATACGGGACAAGATAGCGTTGTTCTGTAACGTGGACAAAGAGGCAGTAATAGAAGAGACCGATGCGAAGCCCTATCTGTACGAAATACCCATAAAACTGAGGGCTCATGGCCTGGACGCTCTTATCGTGAAAAAGCTGGGTCTGAAGGCAAACGGCCATGACCTGCGCGAGTGGGAACAGATGCTGGAAACCCTTAAGAATCCGCAGGCGACTACCGAAATAGCGCTGGTCGGCAAATACATAACACACCAGTCCTCCTACGAATCCATCTATGAGGCGATTGTCCACGCCGGTATAGCCAACAACGCCAGTGTCAGGGTGCGGCGCGTAGAAGCGGAAGACGTTGAAACGCAGGGGGCGGAGAGTTGTCTCAAGGGAGTACAGGGCATTATCGTCCCCGGTGGCTTTGGTGAGAGAGGTATCGAGGGCAAGGTCCGTGTTGCAAAATATGCGCGGGAGAACGACATCCCCTATCTCGGGCTGTGCCTGGGCCTCCACTGCGCCGCCATCGACTTTGCCCGGAACGTCTGCGGCCTCAGTGACGCAAATAGCACTGAGTTTGATAAGACGACAAAGAACCCCATCATTTTCCTCCTTGAGGAACAGAAGAACCTGAAGAAACTTGGCGGCACCATGAGACTTGGGGCGCAACCGTGCGTATTGAGGCCCGACACCAGGGCATACGCCGCCTACGGAAAACAAAGCATCGGCGAGCGGCACCGCCACCGCTACGAATTCAATAATGACTATAGGAAACCGTTCGCCTCCAAGGGGATGGTATTCAGCGGCCTGTCGCCGGACGAGACACTGGTGGAGATAATGGAGCTGGAAGGGCATCCGTGGTTTGTAGCCGTGCAGTTCCCTCCGGAATTCAAGTCAAAGCCGACCAGGGCTCACCCACTTTTCAGAGACTTTATAAAGGCCACACTTGCCTGCGCCACGGTTGCGGATGTTGAGGAATATACCAGACAATTTATGTTAGACTAGCGGTAACTTGACCGGTAAAGATTGACTCAGAGCACAAATAATGGCAAAAGAGAAAGACCCCAAAAAGACCACCGTAAAAAACAAAGGGATGAAACCGGCCGGGCAAGAAGAACGCCAGTCGCCTAAAACTGCACAAACCGAACAAAAAGAAGAGGTCCGGGAGAAAGAGAGGCCGGCAGAAAAACAAAATGTCCAGGAATCGGCTGCTTCTGAAGAGCGCCCGAAGGAACGACCACAGCAAGAACGGGAAAGGCGCGAGGAAAAGAAGGCCGTAGACGAGGACTGGAAGGGGCAGGTCCAAAAGGAAAAGGAACAGGAACAGACGACAAAGGAAGAAGTACACCCGCCAATTCCTGAGGCCAACTTCATACTGTTTGTCTCCGGCTTTGCCACTCAGACCCTCATCGCCCTCGGACAGTTTGAAAACCCCATGACCAAGAAGAGGGAAACGAACCTGGATCAGGCGCGCTACACGATAGACACCCTAAAGATGATACAGGAAAAGACAAAGGGCAATCTCACACCGGAAGAAGAGAAATACCTTGAAGGCGTATTATACGACCTCAGGATGAGCTACGTGGCCAGTATGAAATAACGCTTCCCTTCCTAAACATACCCCGGCGTTTAACAATATAGCCGTGTCAAACGCCTGATTTGCCCTAAAGAACTGTAGACAACTGCAATAGTGTCATATATATAATGGCCCAAGAATGCGTATATTGTTTCGGCTGTATATTGTTTGCTCTGGCCATGACGTTTTTTTTCCTGTCTAAACGTAGTTTCTCTTCTTGTCAGGGGGAAGAATTCTGCTCTACGCAATTCTGGGGGATATACACAGCAATTTTGAGGCGCTGGACACCGTTCTGAATGACATAAAAGAAAACGGCGCCGATAAGGTGCTGAGCGTCGGCGACGTGGTGGGCTATGCCGCGGAACCGTCCAGGTGTCTTGCTGCCTTAAAAAAAGTAACAGATACCATTGTCGCTGGCAACCACGATTACGCCGCCGTAGGCAAGATGGACATAGACTACTTTAACCCCCAGGCCAAAGAGGCCATACTCTGGACCGGAGAGCATCTCAACAAAGGAGACAAGGATTTTCTCTCCGCGCTACCACTGACCAAAGAGACGGATGGCATAACGCTGGTCCACGGTACGTTATACCAGCCCGACCAGTTCTATTATCTCCAGACAT
Source organism: Planctomycetota bacterium (assembly GCA_030598065.1). GTDB lineage: Bacteria > Planctomycetota > Brocadiia > Brocadiales > Bathyanammoxibiaceae > Bathyanammoxibius. Next base: position 4,009 of record JAUVQR010000105.1, read on the forward strand.
TAAATGACGCAAGCCGCTGTTTCGCCATACTCCGCAACCGTATCTGCTTCATAGGACATTCCCATGTCCCGGCCGTAATAGTCAAAGGCGAAGGCGCTAAAATACGCGTTGTGACAAGGGAAGAAGTAGGTCTGAGGGGCGTAAAGCAGGCGATAGTCAACGTGGGCAGTGTCGGGCAACCCAGGGATGGAGACCCCAGGTCCTGTTACGTATTGTACGACACAGAAACGGAACGGATAAGGTTCAGGCGTCTGGAATATGACATAGACACTGCTTCGAAGAAGATTATTGACGCCGGCCTCCCCGAAGTTGAGGCCGAGCGGCTGCGGGCCGGTTTTTAAGACAGCCGTACCAGCCTGGCGGAGTTTACACTGTTCAGCCCTTCCAGCTTTGCTATAAGGTCGGGCTCTGTGGGGCCGTCTATGTTTATTATCAAGATAGATATTGTCTTGCCGTCTATCTCTCTCCTGCCGAATGCCATTCTTGTTATGTTTATACCCCGGTCGCCGAGGAACGTACCGATGCTGCCCACCAGCTTGGGCCGGTCCTGGGCAAGGACCACAAGCATGGTCCCCTCAAGAAATGCCTCCACGTCGTAGTCGTCAATGCACACCACGCGCGCATCACCCTTATCAAATATAGTGCCGGTGACGTAACTCTCAGCCTTCTCGGTCTTCACCCTTGCCGTAATCAGGTTGTTAAAGTTGCCGCACGTGCTGCTGGTGGTTATTGAGACATCCAGGCCTTTTTCCATGGCCAGCAGGGGCGCGCTCACCAGATTGGCCCCCTCGTCCACGCAGGGCTTCAGCAGCCCTACCAGAAAGCTGTCAGTCACCAAACGCATATTCTTCTTGGCAATCTCGCCGGCATACGTGAGCGATACAGAACGCACGCCACAGTCCGTCAGCTGCATCAGGAAAGAACCCATCCTCTCCGTAAAGTCCATAAACGGGCGAAGCTGGTCGAACTCATCCTGGCTGCTTACAGGCAGGTTAAGGGCGTTACGGTAACCCCTGCCGGACAGCGCATCGACCATCTGCTCGGCTGCCTCCACCGCCACCGCCTTCTGCGCCTCAGCGGTCTGCGCGCCCAGGTGGGGCGTAGCTACGACCTGCTCAAGGTCTATCAGCTTGTTCCCCTTCGGCGGCTCCTCTTCAAACACGTCCAGCGCGGCGCCCGACACCTTGCCCGACACCAGCGCGTCGTAGAGGTCGTTTTCCACCACTATCCCGCCCCTGGCGCAATTCACAAGGGCCACGCCGTCCTTCATGCCGTCAAACTCACGCCGGGTAATCATGTTTCTGGTTGACTTGTTGGCAGGCACGTGGACGGTTATGAAGTCTGCCTGTTTCAGCAGGTCTTCAAGCTTCTCCACCTTATGTACGGGATACTGGTCCGCTATCTCAGGGGAGATATAAGGGTCATAGGCGATCACCTTCATACCAAGCGCGGCGGCTCGCTTAACCACCTCCCTGCCTATGCGACCTATGCCGATCACACCAAGGGTCTTACCCAATACCTGGACACCTATAAACTTCTTGCGCTCCCACTCACCCCTCTTCAACGACTGATGGGCCTGGGGCAGTTTCCTTGCCATCGCGAAAATCATGCCTATAGTATGCTCTGCGGTGGAGATGGTGCTGCCCTCAGGGGTGTTCATCACCACTATGCCCTTTTTGGTCGCGCTCTCAAGGTCGACATTGTCTATTCCGACACCGGCCCTGCACACCGCGCGCAGCTTTGTGGCGGAAACAAGCACGTCGCTGGTCAACTTGGCCCGGCTCCTGACAATAACGCCGTCATAGCCCTTAATCTCTTTCTTCAGCTCCGCCGCGGAGAGTTCAGGCCTGGTCACTGTCTTAATGCCGGCCCTCTTAAGAACTTCCTCGCATACGTCAGGCAGGTTGTCCGCTATCAATACTCTTGTATTCTTGGTTGTCTTTGTCATCACTTAAAAAATAATAGCTCGTAAGGGC
>JAUVQR010000056.1 GCA_030598065.1 Planctomycetota bacterium
GCCACAAGAGTTGCACCCTCAATGAATGTAGCTGTGCATGCAAGGAGGTTTAGCGGAGAAGTCGGGTATTATGGGGCTTGATTTACCTACAGCGGATAATATAATACCGCAATCAAGCGTCGGCATGTAAATTCAACCATGAAGGTTATATACGTCCTGAGCCACTCCTATAGAGGGGATGACTATCAAAACATCACCAAACTGGGTTCGCTTGTCCACCTCTATGCGCAAAAACTTAACAGTTATACGGATCGCTACCAGGTAGAGTGCTGGTGGACCGAACCGAGACTGTCTTCCCCCATGTCCGCCCAGGAAGATGGTATCACGTACAGGGCCTTCCCGGCCTTGTCGTACAAATACCCGTACAGATACATTTCCTTGCCGCTGTTAAAGGCGTTGAGGCATGAAGCCGGGAAAGGGCCGGTATTGTTCTTTCTCATTGGAATCAAGGGAAAGTGGACCGTCTTCATTCCGCTCTTCATAAAAAACGTGCCTATCGTGATGCAGCAATTGACCGAGGGGACGGGCTATAGCATGGCCAGACTAAAAAAGAGGCCGTGGCTGCTGCCGCTGTCCGTGCTGGAGCACATGGCATACAAGAACGTGGACCGCTTCTTTCTACTGTTCGGGCGAGCCAAAGAAGAGATGAAGCGATACGTGGAGCCTGAAAGGCTTGACGTAATACCCTTCGGGAAAGACTTTGAGCTGTTCAGGCCGACAGACAGAAACGAGGCACGGGACGCGCTGGGGCTTGACACAAAAAAACATTATATACTCTTTGTGGGCAGGATTAACGACAGGAAGGGGGTGCGGTACCTGATAGAGGCGATGCCCGGCATATTGGAAGAGTATCCCGCTACCGAACTGCTGTTGGTGGGCCCGGCCCGCAGGGAAGAAATCTTATCCGGTTTGAAAGACCTAACGAGACTCAGGGGTCTGGACCAGCACGTACGTTTCATGGGGTCAATCGAAAACGACAGGCTTCCGCCCTTTTACAACGCGTCCGACGTCTTTGTCCTGCCCAGTACGACGGAGGGGTTTCCGTTTGTGCTGTTGGAGGCGGCAGGTTGTAACACCCCCATTGTCGCCACTGAGGTGGGAGGCATACCGGAGTTCATGCAGATGATAAAAAAGGGTATAATGGTGCCTCCAAGTTCGCCTGAAGACATCGCGCAGGCCGTAAAGAGCGTCTTTAGGGGACCGGAGCTGTACAATAACCGTCTGAGGGACGGGGTGCTTCAATACAGCTGGGAGAGCCTGCTGAGTAAGACGGTTGACGTGTTCGAGGAGCTTAGAGGGCAATATTTCCCTGACGACACCGCAGCATGAAAACAGGTGGAGCAGGACAATTTAAACAAGAAAACAACTTACGTTAGCGGACGGGAATGATATAATAATATCTTTGAAATTCTATCGTTACAGGTCCAATATGCAAGTTGTTATGTGGGTGAGCTTTAAAGAAGGATTTCCTTTTTCTGTGCGGTTTGCGAGCGGTCGTTTACCGGTAAAGGGGCGGTGCGTATGAAGGTTCCTATTATAAGGATTTCGTTTTCGGAAGAAGACAAACGCTTTATAAATGTAAATGTAAAGATAAGCGAGGTCCTGGACAGCGGCATCCTGACCATGGGAAAGTATACCCGGGAGTTTGAGGACCTCTGTTGCCGGTTTGTCGGTTCGAGGTACGCTATATCTACCGGTAACTGCACCGTAGCCATGGAGATAATAATACGCGCCCTTGGCATAGAGGGCCGGTCTATAATCGTCCCGACCAATACGTTCATGGCCACAGCTTACGCGGTGATGCAATCGGGTAACAGGGTGGTCTTTGCCGACTCCAACCGTGAAACGCTGTCCTTATGCCCGCAGGATCTCAGGAAGAGGATAAACGGTGACACCACGGCGGTTATACTGGTGCACATAGGGGGGATTGTTTCTCCTCAATATTACGAGATTAAAAAGATATGTGAGGAAAACGGTCTTCATCTGATAGAAGACTGCGCGCACGCCTTTGGATGTGGTATTGACGGGAAAAAGGCGGGTACTCTGGGAGCCGCCGGCGCATTCTCGTTTTTCCCCACGAAGGTGGTGACCACCGCTGAGGGTGGGATGATAACTACTGACAACAAGGATATATACAATAAAGCGCGGATGATTAGAAACCACGGTAAAAACCCTGACATGGGTAACAGGATGTCGGAGTTCGGTTATAATTATCGCCTGAGTGAGATTACGGCCGTCATCGGTGTGCAACAGATAAGAAAGGCGGCTCAGATTGTGGACGCGAGGATGGGAATTGCGAAGATATACGACAGACTGCTGGCTGATAACGGATACGTCCGGCCGTTGAGCATACCGTCAAATACTACGTCTACTTACTACAAGTACGTCGTGTTTCTGCCGGAAGATAGTGACCGTTCCGGGATAAAGATGACCATGCAGGAAAAGTACCAGATATCGCTGACCGGGGAGGTGTATGCCGATTTATGCCACACCGAGCCCGTCTGGCAGAAGTACACGTATTGCGGAAAGTTGCGGAACAACGGTGGAAAGGTGGACTGCGCCCGTTGGCCAGATTGTGGATGCGGCGACCTGCAAGAAGGCTTCCCCGAGGCCGCTTACCTGAGTAAGCACCACATCTGCCTGCCGCTCTATCCCGGTATGACGGAAGAAGAATGTGCTTACGTTGTTGACTCGTTGTTGAGGACCGTGAAAGACATGGCCTCGGTATCTACTTCTACGGAGGGTTCATGAATATTGCGGTAGTGGGAGGGTCCGGTTTTATTGGAAGCTTCCTGGTTGATGAACTCCTGTCAGCCGGGCACAGGGTCGTCAACTTTGACATTCAACACCCAAAGAATACAGAGGTCACTCATGTCTACGTAGATGTCACGGATTTCACCAAACTGTCAATCGCCATGGCGGGACAGTGGGACGCCGTATATCTCATGGCTGCGGTGGCCAACGTGGACCACTTCTTTGTCAGTCCGGTGGAGGCGTACAAAGTAAACATGGACAGCGTGATTAACGTCTTGGAGGTGACCAGGCGTTATAATGTCCCGCGGTTCCTGTATGCCAGTACCGTCTGGGTCTACGAGCTTGCCGGCGACACCGGTAACGTGGATGAGACCTCTCACCTCGGCCTCCATAATGTGAACCATCTGTACACCGTAACGAAGCTGGCCGGGGAGATGAGCGCCATATCGTACAACAAGCTCTACGGCCAGGACTTCACCATCTTGCGGTTCGGCATTCCTTACGGTCCCGGGGCCCGTATGGGCACTGTAATCACAGAGTTTGTTCGACGGGCCACGAAGAAAGAGCCCCTTGTTATGCAGGGGGATGGGTCTCAGTCCCGATACTTTATCCACGTTGCGGACCTGGCCAGGGGTTGTGTGGCTGCCCTCAAGCCCCAGGCCGCCAATAAGATATATAATCTGGAGGGGAAAGAAAAGGTGAGCATCCGGGAGATTGCCGAGATAGTCCAGCGACAGATTCCGGGCACCGTAATAGAACAAACGGAGGCCAGGAAGGGAGATTTTACCGCAAGGAAGATATCATATGACAGGGCAAGGACGGAGCTTGGCTGGGAGCCCAGAGTGGACTTTGGACAAGGCCTTGCCGATTACATCCGGTGGTATAAGGAAAGCTCCGGCAAATAGCGTTGAAGATACTACTGGTTTACACGGGTTTCACGGTCAGGGAAGTTCCACTGAATATACTTTACGTCTCGGCAGCGCTGAAGAAGGCCGGTCACGCTACCAGGGTATTTGAGCTGACGCCCTATAAGAAAAGGCCGGTATTCGGCGACCGGAACAGGATAATAAAAACCGCTTTCCATGAAGCCTTCAAGGAATTCCGCCCGGACCTTGTGGGTTTTTCCGCGATGACCATCAATCTGAACCTGACCAGGGAGCTTGCCGGGATCGTAAAGTCGCATGCCGATACCCCCGTGATTTTTGGAGGGGTGCATCCCACGGTAGAACCGGAGGGGACTATCAGTATGCCGGAGGTGGACATGGTATGCGTAGGCGAGGGCGAGAAGGCCATGGTGGAATTGGCCGACAGGATGGAGGCAAGGAAAGATTTTAGAGACATAAAGAGTATCTGGGTAAAAGATAACGGCGAGGTCTGCCGTAACCCCATTATGCCTCTGGACGACAGTATAGACGAAATCCCCTTCCCCGACAGGGACGCGTTCGCGCCGGAGTACTACAGGGCGGAACTTACGGGGGCCAATCTGATGACAGGGCGGGGGTGCCCCTATCCCTGCAGTTTCTGTCAGAACAAGTTTTTTTTGGAAGTTTATAAAGGACATGGGTCGTTCATAAGATATCGTTCCTTTGAGAACATATTTCAGGAGATAGAGCAGGTTATCGATAAATACAAGACGGAGCGGTTCTATTTCTCGGACGAAACGTTTACCATGAACAAAGAGAGGGTTATTGACTTCTGCAGGGAATACAAGAAACATTTTAAGAACCCGTTTATGTGTCAGACCAGGGTAGACTGCCTCGATGAGGATATTGTAGCCAGCCTGAAAGAAGCGGGTTGTGACCACGTCTCTCTGGCCATCGAGGCCGGGAACGAGAGGATAAGAACGAAAGTATTGAAGAAGAGCTTCAAGGACGATCAGATATTCAAGGCGTTCGATTTGGTGAAGAAATACGACATGAAGACGCAGAGCTTCAATATGATAGGCATACCGGAAGAGACCAAGGAGACCATCTTTGAGACGGTCAGTCTCAATAAATCCCTGCAGCCGGACAGGATATTGTGCACTATCTACATGCCTTTCAAGGGGACGGAACTGGGCAAAAGGTGCATAGAAGAGGGCCTGGTCCTGCGTCCGGTGGAAGAGTCAAGCGGGTATTATTCGGAAGTAACCATAAAGAATTATTATCTGAAAGCGAGCACTCTGATAGGGTATCAGGGGTTTTTTGACTGGTACGTGCGCCTTCCGCAGAAATATTATTGGGCCATTGACGCGGTCCGCCTTGTTTATCAAACGATACTGCCGACCACACAGGACGTGCCCGGACCCGTAAGGTACTTCAGGGAGCAGGTAATTGAATTTGTATATAACCTGAAGAGATTTCTTCCCAGCAGCGGCTACGTTATAAAGAATAGATAGTGTGTTGATTGCTAAGCTTCACCGGAAACAGAGAGGCGAGTGTCTTGGGTGTTAATGAGAACAACCGTGCGGGCGCTGAGAAAAAAGATAAAGGTGTGAAGCCACCGGAGACAACCGGAGCAAGCGCTGAGGTAATACGGGCCCTCAGGAGGAATTATCAGGACGAAGTAGTTGCAAGGACGTATGAAGAAGAGAGAGACTTCCGGGAGGGAGACGTCTCGCTGCACTACGAGACCGAGGTACTGGCCCTGTCTGAGGCGCTGGGGGGCGTGCGAGGCGAGATACTGGAAGTGGCGGTAGGCACAGGCAGACTGTGCCGGAGGCTCAGACGGTTTGGAGGGGGCTACACGGGTCTTGACGTGTCCATGCAAATGCTGTCGGAGGCGAAAAAAGCGGTCTGCCGGGACGCCAACGGCCCCTGGCTTGTAAGGGGCGATGCCTTCCAACTGCCTTTCAAGGACAACCACTTTGAAGCCGTAGTGGGATTTCGATTTATAAAGCACATCGGCCCGGACGGACGAAAGGTGATATACACTGAACTCAGACGGGTATTGGATGACGACGGACTCCTCTTGTTTGACTTCTACGGGTGGAGAAGAAGGTCGGCGAAAAAGACAGACGATGAACGTCTTACCGTGGGCGCCTTAAGGTCGGAGGTGGAAGAAAACGGCTTCAGGTTGATAAAGGTATACGGGACACGGCACATGGTCTGTGACGTCGTATCCGTCCCATTCAGATGGCTGAAGATTCGTTCCGGTGTGCGGGCGGCCGGCTGGTTGGGGGTAAAGATGCTGAGCCCGCTGGACGAATTCTTTGACCGTTCAAGGGGCGGTATCGCGGTGTGTAAGAAATTGTAGGGATATCCGCATGGTGCAGACAACATTTTTCTACACTGATTTTGCCCAAGCCTTTATACTGTCACAAACGTACCGGATGCTGTCATCTTCCAGCTCAGGATAAAGGGGCAGGCTGAGACATTCCCGCGCACAGGTCTCTGCAACCGGAAAATCACCCTCTCTGTGTCCTAAATACCGGTATGCGCCCTGGAATGGTATTAGCTGGGGATAATAGACACCGGTCTCAACGCCTTTTTCTTGAAGATACGTCATAAGGCCTTCTCTGTCCTTTACCATCACTACGTACTGTTGGTATGCGCTTCTGCGGTTCTCAAACTCCCCGGGGGTCTTCACTGGCGCGTCTTTCAATTCACTGTTATATAATGCCGCTCTGGCGCGCCGGGCCTCAGTCCACTCGTCCAGCCTCTTCAGCTTTACGTCCAGCACGGCGCCTTGAAAGGCGGTCATACGGTAATTGTAACCGATAAACGGGTGGTTATACTGTTTGTCCTTTTGCCCGTGATTTCTGAGCATTCTCGTCGATTCATAAACCTCCTGACTGTCGGTTACCAGGGCCCCTCCTTCACCGCAGGCGCCCAGGTTCTTTGTGGGGTAGAAGCTGAAGCAGCCCACCTCCCCGATACTACCGGCTTTCTTCCACCCTCTCTCGGTCAGGAATTCAGCGCCATGCGCCTGGGCAGCGTCCTCTATGATTGGGATGCCGGACTCTCCGGCAATCTTCATAAGCCCGGACATGTCCACCGGCTGCCCGTAAAGGTGGACCGGTATTATCGCCCTGGTCTTGTCTGTAATGGCGTCGCTGACCCTGGAGACGTCCAGGTTAAGGTCTCTGGCGTTTATATCTACAAAGACGGGGGTGGCACCCGTGTAGGAAATGGCCTCTGCGGGGGCGATAAAGCCGTGGGTGGTGGTAATGACCTCGTCGCCTTCCTTAATACCCAGCGAGAGCAGCGCGAGGTGGAGCGCGGAGGTGCCGGAGTTTAGGGCCACACAGTGTTTTGCACCCAAATACGCGGCAAAGTTTTGCTCGAAACGCTCCACTTCCTCACCGAGTATGAAGTTGGTGCTGTCAACGACCCTTTCGAGCGCCTGACGTATTTCATCCCGTATGGAGCGGTACTGAGCTTGCAGGTCTATGAACGTAACCTTCATTCTGCTCGTCCCCGGTGGCCTCGTTAATGTATATCCTGGGATTCGACCTCCCTGCCGCACACACTACCTCGTAAGGAACGGTTTCTATCAGTCCCGCCACCTCCTCGGCAGAGACGCGGGCGTTCCCGTAGCCGCCGAACAGGACAACGCTGTCTCCAACCTTTGCCCCAGGTATGTCGGTAACGTCCACCTGTATGTGGTTCATTCGTACCCGTCCGATGACAGGCGCACGACGACCCCGTATAACGACCTCGCTCCTGTTGGACAGGGCCCTGCTGTAGCCGTTATCGTACCCCAGGGGCAAGATGGCAACCCTTGTAGGCCTATCGGCCTTGAACGTCTGCCCGTAGCTGACGGTCTCACCGGTGGAGATATTTTTTATGAAACCGATGCTGCTCTTCAGCGACATTGCAGGACGGACACCTATAGAAAGCCCCCTCTCATTCGAGGCCTTGAGTGACTGGTATAGCCCGTAGAGAAGTATACCGGGTCGAACGGCGTTAAATGAGGCCTCCGGTATTCTCAGTATGGCGCCGCTGTTGGCCGTATGTCTAATGGGGATACGGATGCCCATGGACTCGGTTTCCCTTATAATTTCCTTGAAGACGCGAAGCTGTTCGTGGGTGTGGGTGTCGTCCA
>JAUVQR010000291.1 GCA_030598065.1 Planctomycetota bacterium
CCAAAAAGAAGCCGAAGGCAAAGTCTAAGGCCACGTTCTCCATAGGATATCTCCTTCTCTTCCTGGTCGTTATGTATGCCCTGCAGGTGATGGTGACGCCCAAGGCGGACGAGATAACGTATACGCAGTTTAAGGAATACCTTAAGAGCGGCGAGATCGTAGACTGTTCTGTGGGACAAACTTACATAAGAGGACGCTACCGGAGGCCTTCCCAGGAGGGCGAGGGATGGGAGGATGTGTCCTTTGTCACCGTAACCGTCCAAGACCCGAAACTCGTCTCCGAGCTTGAAGAGAGCAACATCACCTTCAAGGGAGAGGCAGAAAACAACTTCCTGAGAAACTTCCTGATGTGGTGGTTGTTCCCTCTAGGCATGATGGGCCTGATTTGGTTCTTCCTGTTTAGGCGCATGGGCGGTATGGGCACTCCTTTCATGTCGTTCGGCAAGGCCAAGACAAAGCTCTATACAGAGAGTAACGGGGAGAAGACTACCTTTGCTGACGTCGCAGGCTGTGATGAGGCCAAGGAGGAGCTCAAAGAAGTAATCGCCTTTCTTTCCTATCCCGAACGGTTCCAGAAGTTGGGCGGCAAGATACCTAAAGGCGTGTTGTTGGTCGGGGCCCCCGGCACGGGCAAGACCCTGCTGGCCAGGGCCGTTGCGGGCGAGGCCGACGTGCCTTTCTTCAGCATAAGCGGCTCTGACTTTGTGGAGATGTTTGTGGGTATGGGCGCCGCCAGGGTACGAGACATGTTCGAACAGGCAAAGGAGAAGGCCCCGTGCATAATCTTTATCGATGAGATTGACAGCGTAGGCAGACAGAGAGGCGCCGGTCTGGGCGGCGGACACGACGAAAGGGAGCAGACGCTTAACCAGCTCTTGGCCGAGATGGACGGTTTCTCCTCGCAGAGGGGTGTCATTATAATGGCGGCGACCAACCGCCCGGACGTCCTGGATATGGCGCTGCTGAGGCCTGGAAGGTTTGACCGCCAGATAACCGTTGACAGGCCCGACCTCAACGGCAGGGAGGCAATCTTGAAGGTCCACATAAAGGACGTGAAGCTGAGCCCGGAGGTGGACCTCATGGTTATAGCCAAGCGCACACCCGGTTTCACCGGTGCGGACCTGGCCAACGTTATAAACGAAGCGGCGCTGCTGGCGGCGAGGCGCGAGAAGGATTGTGTTGAGATGGAAGACATGGAGGCCGCTATAGACAGGGTGATTGCCGGCCCTGAACGAAAGAGCAGGGTTATGAGCGGGGAGGAGAAAACGACGGTGGCATATCATGAATCCGGTCATACCCTGGTGGCCGCGCTGTTGCCGAATGCGGACCCTGTGCATAAGGTGTCCATAATTCCCAGGGGCTCGGCGGCGCTTGGATATACGTTGCAGCTTCCTACGGAGGATAGGTACCTGACTACCGAATCTGAGATATTGGCCACGCTGTGCGTTCTTCTGGGAGGCAGGGCGGCTGAATCCCTGATCCTGGGCGAGATTTCTACCGGTGCGCATAATGACCTCGAGAAGGTAACCCACCTGGCCAGGGACTATGTGTGCAAGTTTGGCATGAGTCAGAAACTGGGGCCGCAGACCTTCGGCAGGCAGTCGGGCAATATCTTTTTGGGCCATGACCTGGTTCAGGAGAAGGAGTACAGCGAGAATACGGCAGTCATCATCGACGAGGAGGTTACCAGGATAGTACAGGATAGTTATGAAAAGGCCCACAGGCTGCTGTCTCAAAACAGAGAGAAGCTTGATCTCCTTGCGCGCAAGCTTGAAGAAAAGGAGATACTGGAAGGCGAAGAGGTTTGCCAGATCCTGGGTATTGAACAGAAGGGTAAGGACATAGAGACACAGAAAACAGAGGGGAAGGTCTCAAAAGAGGCCGTCGAGGGCGTCGCCACGTTTGAGCCCAAGGACTCGGCCAGCGGAGCAAAGGACTGAGACTGTATTTTGGCACCTTAGTCTAACGAGAAAGAAGCAGGCCTTTGCGCCTGCTATTTTTTTGTCATAAAGGACCTTATCAAGGACCTTTATCCGCTATGATTTCTACGAGGCGCATGTGTTGCGCGATTCTCTCCCGCGTGCCTCTCAGCACCTCTTCCTCTGATGGCATTCCTCTCGCACCCGCCCGGAGACGGCTGCCACGCTGGGGGTGTAGTAGTAGGCAAGGTCTGCGTGGCCGCTAAAAGGGACCTTGCTGACGACCTGTATCTTTCCCTTGTAGGACTTATGGAGTTCTAATGACTTCTTGTAGATTTCCTCTGTTTCCAATATTTCTTCCTTGACGAGAAGAATGGTTGAC
>JAUVQR010000088.1 GCA_030598065.1 Planctomycetota bacterium
GTAAACAGTAACCTTCCCACCATGTTATCCTTGTCTATAGCTTTGCATGTGGGTAGGTAGTGTTCAGCAAAATCTGCCTCGCCTATCCCATATAGCATAGTGATGTGGGCGGCGGCCTTTCCAGTGAAATAGGCAGAGCCTATTCCGTCTTTGTATAGTCGGGTGCTGGCTGCATCTCCTACTATAACTATACGGTCTGTGTAGGGCTTCTTGGCCGCTGAAATGGCCATTTTTGGGTAGCAGTAACAGAATTTATCGGGCAACTTCCAGCCTTTAGGTAGCATCCTTTGCACAACTGGGTGTGTGACAAAGGCTTTTACTGTCTCTTTGTTGAGTTCCTTTCCGATGAGGCTGATGGTGGCATAGTTGTTCTTAGGGATTACAACAGAGAATTTTACCCCTGGCACATTTAAAAGGAAATAGTGTATTGCATTCCCAAAATGTTTGCTTACCCATTCTTTGCCCAGTTCCATTTCTGCCTGCATGCACCTTGTGGTGTCAGGTGGGCTGTAGCCAAAGCCCAGACCTTTAAATTTCTCCACGGTGTGCGCGTTTACACCGAATGCCCCCACCAGTAGGTCAGGCTTCATTACAGGTTGTTTTCTGGAATACAGTGTAGGTTTGTCACCAACGAGCTTTATTTCATCTATTACGGTATGTTCTATGGAGGCCCCCTCTTCAAATGCCTTTTGGAGCATGAATTCATCAAAGCTCACTATTCCTTTTCCACAGCTGCCCCTTGGCCCACCGCCGCGATATGTGGTGGCTATGCCCTTTTGTTGAAGACGGGGGGATTTTACGTACACTTCCCCCTCTGTGGTATGGAAGCACCACGTGTCTATACTGCGCTGTACAATATTGGTTGGGATATTTATACCGTCTATGGCCAGATGCTGTATCATGGCTTCGGAAATTACTCCGGCGCACATGTTGCAGCCTGGAGGGCCCTGGTGGGTAAAGGTCTTGCGGTCAAATATTTTTAAATGTATTTTCTTACCCAGGTCCTTGGCCAGTTTGAGTGCATATATGCTAAAGAAGGACCCGGCTGGACCGCCCCCGATTACCGCAATCTCGGCCCCATCTGGCAGAGGCATGGTAGAATTTGAGCCCATACCTTGTTTGCCCCCTACTGCTTACAAATAAAGATTGGTAGCGGCGATTGTACTTGAGCCTGTGACCTGCGGCTTATGAGTCCGCTGAGAACAAGTTACTGCGTTTCATGTCTAGTGTCAAGTGGTTGATTCTATTAGGGGTTGTGGGGAGTGACCCTCCCCACAATTCTTGTCTATTACAGGGTGTTACAGTGTGTTTACTATATAGTTACCATATAGTAAAAGGAAGGCAAAATATACTCTCTACATGACCCTGTCTATTTGAGGGTGGTTACTTTATAGTGGGCAGGGTACCACCACAAGACCCCTATTCCAGCACCCTTAAATTCCCCGGAAGGGGTCTAGATAGCCTTGGGGCATTTAAGGTGCTGAAAACACGGTGTAGCACAGGGATTTTAGCCTCAGAGTGGGAGTTAGAGGGGATACCTGACCCGTTTCTATTATCCTTGACAACCCTTCCTGCTAGTAGTAACTTTCTGCAATAAGATGGGGCAAGAAAATGAGCAATAAAAGCTCAAAGAGTAATCCACCAACATTCTGCAGGATTCTATTCTTTATCCTCTGCATTAGTGTTGTGTCTTTCCCGTTCCTATCAGGTGTAAGCCATGCCGATATATCTAGTGAAGAAAAAAAGCCTGAGCAAATCTCCACTCCAACAGAGGAAGATGTAAACCCTGAGGCTCTACACCATTTTTCCTTGGGTGTTTCCTTTGCTGACGAGGGTAAGCTCGATTTAGCAATAAAAGAATTTCAAGAAGCCATAAAACTAAAGCCTGATTATGCAGACGCACACTTTAAGCTTGGTGCGATGTACGGCAAGAAGGGTCTGTATGATTTGGAAATAGAACAGTATGCGGAGGGTGTACGGCTAAAGCCTGATTATGCATTAGCACATTACAAGCTTGGTGAGGCGTATGGGAAGAAGGGCTTCTACGACCAGGCAATAAACTTGTACGACCGGGCAATAAAACAGTTTGACGAGGCGATACGGCTAAAGCCTGGTTATGCGTTGGCGTACCTTAACCTTGGTATGCTGTATAGCTGGAAGGGCCAGTATGACCGGGCAATAGAACAGTATGAGAAGGGAATACGGCTAAAGCCTGATTATGCGTTGGCACGCTATAACCTTGGTGTGGTTTATGACAAGAAGGGTTCCTACGACCAGGCAATAAAACAGTTTAAGGAGGCGATACGGCTAAAAGATGATTATGCATTGGCACACTTTAAGCTCGGTAGGGTATATGCCGATAGGGGCTTGTATGACCTGGCAAGAAAGCATGTTGAGCAGGCACTACTAATTGAGCCTGATTTTGTGAAGGCGGACAAAGAATTAGATTGGCTGTATTTATTGACTAGTGGCCAAATCATACCCCAAAGCCAGTATACCATGCCTACAATCCAGCCAACCGGTGGGAAAGTTTATCACTTGATGAATTCCAGGGAATTCCATAGACCTAGTTGTAGTATTATAGGAAGCGAAACAAACCTTGGGGAGTTTATCTCACGAAATGAAGCTCTTACGTCTGGTGCCATACCATGTAAATTGTGTAACCCTTAAGAAACAAAGAGAATAAATATTCAGGGTAGGGATGCGGAGCCACACCCAATGAGGCTACTTCTCCACACCCTTCTCCATCGCTTCACCGTCTACTGAACCCTCAACGTTGTGCCTCTCCCCGTGCTAGAAAGTGGCTAAAGTATAGCCCCATTGCGAGGACTATGATATACTGTGACCTGCCCCCCTCAGACGAGGGCAGGCTTGAGGCCGTGCGCCTTTTGGATGGACACCAGGTGGGCACCCAGGCTGAAAACCCAAATACCCGCAACACACAAGGCATTATACCGTTTGGAGTTAAAGGAACACGTGGAGGTAATACAAGTGTCAAGGAATTACGCGTTTAAACGGGTTCTACCGCGTTTTCTCAAGGTCTTCGTAGTACGCCTGAATAGATTTCGCCTCAAGGGATTCCTTCAGCATGGCCTCTATGCCCCTTGTGGCGGCGGTTGCCCCTGAGAGGGTGGTAAAGTAGGGGATATGGTATACCAGTGAGGTCCGGCGTATGGAGTATGAGTCCTTCTCCGCAACGTTCCCTTCAGTGGTGTTTATTACCAGTTGTATCTCGCCCTTTTTCAGATAATCCACCACGTTCGGGCTGCCCTCTATGACCTTTAGCACGTCTTTTACCGGTATTCCGGCCTGGGCTATCGCGCTGGCCGTGCCCTTTGTTGCCATGATGCGCAGGCCCAGCCCGTTCAAGGTCTTGGCTATGTCCACGGCGCGGGACTTGTCCCTGTTCTTGACGCTGATAAAGACGGTTCCGGCGGTAGGCAGGCAGCCGTCCTGCCCCATCTGGCTCTTCGCGTATGCCCGGCCGAAGTCCTTGTCCAGCCCCATGACCTCACCCGTCGACTTCATCTCAGGCCCCAGGATGGTGTCCACACCTGGAAATTTTAGAAAGGGCAGGACAGCCTCTTTGACGGCGGTGTAGGGGAATTTTCGCCGGGGCCGGGGTTGCAGGTCTATCTCCTTCAGCGTCACACCCATCAGGGCCCTGGTAGCCACCTTCGCAAGCGGGATTCCGATGGCCTTGCTGACAAAAGGCACCGTCCGGGATGCCCTGGGGTTTACCTCCAGCACGAACACCTCGTCGTCCTTAACCGCGTACTGTATGTTTATCAGGCCCTTTACGTCCAGTTTGAGCGCAAGCAGTCTGGCCTGCCGCTCCAGCTCTTCCAGTATGTTCTCCTTGAGCGAATGAGGGGGTATGGCACAGGAGCTGTCACCCGAATGGATGCCTGCGGCCTCTATGTGTTCCATAACCCCGCCGATAAACACGTCCTCTCCGTCAGCCACGGCGTCAACGTCAATCTCCACCGCATCCTCAAGGAATTTGTCCACCAGCACGGGATGGCTCGGCGACACCTCGGTCGCCCTGTGGATGTACTTCTCGATGGATTCCCTGTTAAATGCCACCTGCATGGCGCGGCCGCCCAGTATGTAAGACGGTCTCAACATGACCGGGTACCCGATGGATTCGGCTATCTCAATCGCCTCTTCCATCGAACGGGCGCAACCGTTTTCACATTGCTTCAGGCCCAGCTCTTCAATAAGCCGGGCGAACCTCTCCCGGTCTTCCGCGCGGTCTATGCTGTCCGGGGACGTTCCCAATATCTTGACGCCCTCTTTTTCCAGCGGGACAGCGAGCTTAAGCGGTGTCTGGCCGCCGAACTGTACTACCACCCCCAGGGGGTCTTCCTTTGCCACTATCTCTAGAGTATCTTCAAGTGTCAAGGGCTCGAAGTAGAGCCTGTCGGACGTGTCGTAGTCGGTGCTGACCGTCTCCGGGTTACAGTTGACCATTATGGTCTCATATCCCATCTCCCTGAGCGCCATAACAGAGTGCACGCAGCAGTAGTCGAACTCTATCCCCTGTCCGATACGGTTGGGCCCACTGCCGAGGATTATCACTTTTTTCTTGTCCGTGGGCTCCGACTCGCATTCCGTCTCATAGGTGGAATAGAGATAAGGGGTGTACGCCCTGAACTCCGCGGCACACGTGTCAACGCGCTTGAACACGGGTCTCAGACCCTGCTTGTGCCTGAGCTTCCTGACCGATGACTCGTCAGAGTCGGTGAGCTGAGCGAGACGGTCGTCTGAGATGCCGGCGGCCTTCGCCTCACGCAGGGTCTCCGGGTCCGCGAGTCCCTCGGCGTTTACCCGCCGTTCAATATCCACGATTTCTTTTATATTGTGCAAGAACCACGGGTCTATACAGGTCAGCCCGTACAGTTCGTCTATGCTGATGCCGGCCCTTAGACCTTCCGCCACGTACCAGAGCCTGTCCCACGTGGGCCCCGCGAGGTGCTTTACAATGGCCGACCTCTTTTGTTCGTCTGTCATGCCGCCGGGAAGTACGGGCACAAGCCCGGAGCGGTCTATCTCAAGCGACCTTATCGCCTTCCCCAGCGCTTCTTTAAAAGTACGGCCGATGGCCATCACCTCGCCCACAGACTTCATCTGTGTGGTCAGTCTTTCGTCGGCATCCGGGAATTTCTCAAAGTTGAACCTTGGATATTTGACCACGCAGTAGTCTATCGTCGGTTCAAAAGAGGCCGGGGTATAGCGCGTGATGTCGTTGGGTATTTCATCCAGGGAGTATCCCACGGCCAGCTTCGCCGCTATCTTTGCTATGGGGAAGCCGGTCGCCTTTGACGCGAGCGCCGAGCTACGCGACACCCTGGGGTTCATCTCTATGGCCAGTATCTCGCCCGTGTCCTGGCTCACCGCGAACTGTATGTTAGACCCGCCGGTGTCCACGCCTATCTCCCTGATAATCTTTATCGCGGCGTCCCTCAGATTCTGATACTCGCGGTCGGTCAGGGTCTGGGCGGGAGCCACTGTTATGCTGTCGCCGGTGTGAACCCCCATCGGGTCGAGGTTTTCGATGGAGCAGATGATTACGACGTTATCGTGGCCGTCCCTCATCACCTCAAGCTCGTACTCCTTCCACCCCATCACCGAGCGTTCGATAAGTACCTCGTGCACGGGGCTCAGGTCAAGGGCGTACTCCATCAGCTCCCTGAGCTCTTCGGTGCTGGTCGCGACGTTGCCGCCCGTGCCGCCCAGTGTAAAGGATGGGCGTATTATCGCGGGGAAGCCTATGTGTCCGACGGCCTCAAGCGCCTCTTCCAGTGACTTCACGTAGTAGCTTTCCGGCACCCCGACGCCTATCCGCTTCATGGCCTCCTTAAAGAGATTGCGGTCCTCGGCCATCTTGATGGCGTCCAGCCCGGCACCTATCAGTTCAACACCATATTTCTCCAGCACACCGGATTCGGCCAGGTTTACCGCCAGGTTGAGGGCCGTCTGCCCTCCCAGGGTCGGCAGCAGCGCCTGAGGCCGTTCTTTTTTGATTATTTTTTCGAGCATCTCCGGCACCAGCGGCTCCAGGTAGGTGGCGTCCGCCAGCTCAGGGTCGGTCATGATGGTGGCAGGGTTTGAGTTGGCCAGCACTATCTTGAAGCCTTCTTCTCTCAATGCCTTACAGGCCTGCGTGCCGGAGTAGTCGAACTCGCACGCCTGGCCGATAACAATCGGGCCGGAGCCTATTATCAGTATCTTCTCTATGTCGGTGCGCTTTGGCATTTTTCTTTTATTTTAATGTAGTGGTCGAGCTTGCTCGACTGGCTGTATGGGCGACCCGGCGGGTCGCCCATACCTACTATTATTTTCTATTGTTTTGATTGCCTTACCATCTCCAGGAATTTCTCGAACATATGGCCGGCGTCGCGCGGGCCGGGGGACGCCTCCGGGTGGTGCTGTACGGAGAACGCGGGTATGTCCCTGCA
>JAUVQR010000060.1 GCA_030598065.1 Planctomycetota bacterium
AAGGCCACCAAGATAAAGAGGCGGCATGAGGTTATGAAAAAAGAGGCCGGACACTGGCTAAGAGATAGGGACAGCAAGAAGCCACCTGTTATAATGGGCCTGCAGAAGGTTGCGTTTTACGCCGACTGCGAGTTTATTCCCATGCCGGACGGGGGATACAACAGGCTCGTTGAGGTGGCTAAAGACTATGACATAGATTACCTTCTCATTTACGCCGAAGAGACCTCCCCGGAGGTCTTACAACTCTTGGATGACAACGAGGACTTTATGTTCGTAAAGAGGTGGGTAGAAAAGAAGAAGGGCCGTCACCTGCAGGCGTACTGGTTTGTCGCCGGACATAATTCGGCACCCAAATAGGTCTTTAGAGACGGGCGTGTATTCTGGGTTTATACCTATGAGAAGTCACGGAAAGCCGCATATTGATAATCCCACTGGCAGATTGACGCCGTCTGTACCCGGTCCGGACAGCCGTTATCCATCGTCCATATTGTCCATAGTGACAGACCGGCCGGACAACAGCGACGATCCAAAGGCGTTTTACGGGCGGCTCAAGCTGTTGGACAGGTCTATGTGTCTTTTTGTATGGCTTGTGTCTCTCTTTCGGAAAAGTACGCTTTGCGAAGGGAGGGACAGGATAGGCGTGATAAAATTGGCGGCTATGGGCGATGCCCTGTGTCTGTTGCCGTCTCTTAGAGAACTGAAAAAGGCATATCCCGGCTCAAAAGTGACCTGGTTGACGACGCAAAGGATCAATCCTGAACTTTTTGAGGGCCTGCCGTTTGTTGACGAATTTTTTGTAATAACACCAAGCGCAAGGGGGCTGCTGGACCTCTTGTCCTTCCTGTGGAACAATCCAATGGATATCGCGATAGATTTTGACCAGTATTACCTCTCCTCCGAGTTGATCGCGTACCTGTGGAGCAGGGGAGATTCAGTGGGATACAGGACGCCGTTGAAGGGCCGGTCGTTTGCCCTGCCTATAGAGTACGACCCGGAAAAGAATGAGAAACTCGTGTTTTATGACCCTGTGCTTGCCTTGCAGGGAAACCTGGACCAACGCGCAGCCCTCTATAATGAGTTTTCACCGTACTTACCGGAGATTATAAACGGCTATGTCCCTCCCCCCAACCTGCAAAGGCTTTTCGGCTCTATACGGAAAGACACGCCTGTTGTGGCCATTTACCCCGGCGCCGGGCGCGGGTCGCTTATCCGGAGGTGGGGGATTGAAAAATCCATAGCGGTAGCGAAAAAATGTATAGAGGCCGGTTCCGTGGTCATATTTCTGGGCGGTAAGGACGAAGGGGGGTACAAGGAAGTTATCCGCCGGGAGATGTCGTCATGTAGCGGCTGGCATGACCTTATAGGGTCGTGCAAGTTACGGGACACGGCTTACGTTTTCTCACAGGTGTCCACGGTGATATCGAACGACGGTGGCCTGCTTCATTTTTGTGATTTGTTGGGCGCGCCGTGTGTTAGTATCTTCGGGCCCGGCATGGGGATAAAATGGGCGCCTATGGCCGGAGGCATACTGGTGGAGCGAAACGAACTCAATTGTAAGCCGTGTATCATCCAGTACCTTGCAGAGATTTCCGACGTCTGCAAGATGGGTACCCGGGAATGCCTGGAGGGAATAACCCCTGAAGAGGTTTTTGACGCTTGTCAGGAATTACTGAAGACCTCGAGGTTGAGACACTAGGATGCTGAAAAAGCGGACCCAGTTCTATAAAAGCCTGCTTGTCCTTACGGATATCCTGTTTGTATCCGTAGCCTGGATTGTTTCGTATTTCTTGCGATTTTACGTTGAACTGGTGCCCGTTTATCATGATATCCCTTCCATACAAGACTACCTTTTCTTTTTACCCGTTATCCTGTTCCTGTGGATGGTCTTGCTTGGGCCCCTGAGGCTTTCAGAAATAGGCCTGTCGGCAAGTACTTCAAAAGAGCACTGGAAGCTTTTCAAGGCCTCCAGCGTCATCTTCTTGTTGCTCATCGTACTCACATTTTTCACGAGGCAGGAACTCTCCAGGGTAGCCGTTCTGTTCTTCTGGATTACCAGCATCGTGGCTCTAAGCGTGGGAAGGTTTTTGTTTTCGTATCTTTTCCAGTACCTCCGCCGAAAGGGTTATACCGTCTCAAACGTGCTCATCGTGGGTAGCGGAGAGCTATCCCGCACCATAGCGGAAAGATTGTCGCGCAACTCGATTTACGGCACCAACATTGTGGGGTTTGTCACGGAAGATGCCGGTGGGCAAATGTTCCAAACGTCCAGAGTGCCTGTTTTGGGCGGGTATCGGGACACGGAGCGTATTATCAAGCAGTATGACGTTGACCTGGTCATTATTGGACTTGCCATTGAGCGTTATGACAGGTTGGAAGAGATTCTGAAAAACATCGGCGCCGAAACGGTGGACATAAAAATCGTTCCTGACATGCAGAGGTTTACCACGCTGCGCAGCGAAATAGAAGAGTTGAACGGGCTTCCTTTCATTACCTTACAGGGTTCTCCACTCCACGGCTGGAATATGGTCTTGAAGAGGAGCATAGACCTTCTGGTCTCTCTTGTTGCCCTGGTAGTTCTTTCTCCGGTTATAATGGTCACCGCACTGCTGGTGCGCCTTTCTTCTCCCGGGCCGGTTCTTTACAGGCAGGAACGGGCCGGCCTTAACGGCGAGAGATTTACTATCCTGAAATTTCGCACTATGAAAGTCGACGCGGAAGAAGGAGGCGTCGTCTGGCCAACTTCTTCCGACGACCCAAGGTGCACGCCGATAGGACTATACCTCCGAAAGATGCGCCTTGACGAACTTCCGCAACTGGTAAACGTATTGAAAGGTGACATGAGCCTCGTCGGCCCAAGGCCCGAACGGCCGGTATTTATCGAAGAATTCAGGCACACGATCCCCCAATATATGCTCCGGAGCAAGATACTGGCCGGCGTTACCGGGCTGGCACAGATAAACGAATGGTACGAGTACATACCCCTGGAAAAAAGAATAGAATACGACCTGTATTACATAAAGAACTGGTCGTTGGGGTTGGACCTTACCATTTTTTTTCTTACCTTCTGGAGGGCGCTATTCCACCCGAGAAGGGAGAAAGAATCGGTCTCTGGAAAGGGTGACACGAAGTGAGGATACTGCAGAACTTCTCCTACCTAACCATTTCCCAGGCCGTGGAGAAGCTGATTAACTTCCTCATCGTAATCCTTCTGGCGGCCTACCTCGGCGCTGAAGGATACGGCACCTATGCCCTTTGCATTGCCTTCGTCAGCCTGTTCAACTACGTCATAGACGCCGGACTGAACATGCTGACCATGAGGGAGATAGCGTCTGGTTCTGAAGACGAATCCTCTTTCTTGGGAAGGGTGCTGGCATCAAAGGTCTTGGTGGGCTTGACCGTCGCTGTTCTCATCATGGTTTCCGCCTGCTACCTGTACCCTACCGCCGAGATTCGGGAAAGCATCCTGCTGTACACGCTGGCGGTTCTACTACTTTCCTTTTCAAACACATTCAGGTCCGCGCTGATGGCAAAAGAGCGCATGGAGCTGGAAGGCTTGCTGGCCACTGGCCACAGGGTGCTTCTCATCGTGGGCATATCCCTTTTTATATTAATCAACGTCAAGCTTCCCGGACTTATGTACGTACATTTACTGTCCGGCGCGATTATCCTTGTCGCAAGCGTCATAATATTTAAGAAATATTTTGGTAACAGAATAACGTGCACCTTCAACCCGACAAAGATGACGAGCCTGCTCAAACGCTCATTTCCCTTTGCGCTGGGCGCAATCATGGGGGAGATCTATTTTAACGTGGATCGCGTCATGCTTTCCAAGTTCTGCGGCCTGGAGGCCGTCGGCTACTACAGCGTGGCCTACAGGCTATGTTTCGTCTGGATATTTATGGCGAACAGCCTGAGTCTTGCCGCATATCCCGTTTTTTCAAGGACTTGGAACACCGACAGGGAAGCGGTCGCAAGGCTGTTTAATTCGCTGTTCAAGGTGTTTCTCATGGTGAGCGTCCCGCTCGCCCTGGTCGTATACGTCACCGCGGGAGAAATCGTGGCCCTCACGTTCGGTAAGGATTTCTATGAGAGTATAGGGCTTTTAAAGATTCTGGTATGGCTGCTGCCGCCGATGTACCTGATGCACCTGACCGGCAGGACGCTGGAGGCAATCGGAGAGCAGGTATTTATTGCAAAGTCCATGACCGTGGGCGTTATAATCAATGTCCTTTTAAACCTTGCGCTCATACCGAGGTTTGGCGCGGCAGGGGCGTGTGTTTCTACGGTGGTTGCCGCGGCAATTATATTCGTGGTCCAGTTTGTCTACATAAACAAGATAGTTGGCAGAATCCGGCTATTTGAAAGCATCGTCAAGATGCTTATACCGTTGTTGGCCTTCTTCGGGGTCTTGTTTTTCTTATAAGAAAGTGCGTGGATGGCCTCCATTTTGCTGGCCTTGATTACTTACCTGCTGTTTCTGTACATTGTTAACGCAATGGAATGGAAAGAAATAGAAATCCTTCGCGGCAAGGTAGAATAGTGAGTCCGGCGCGAGGCATGTCTTGAGCTATGACTACGCCAGAGAACATACTCTTTATAAAACTGGGCAGCATTGGTGATATTGTCCTGACGGTTCCCGCTCTGGAGATGATTAAGGAGAAGTATCCCGGTGCCCGACTGGATTACATGGTGTCTGAGTCCTGTGAGGCGCTTGTAAGAAGGATACGGTGCGTCGACGGGGTTGTTGTCACGCCGAACCTGGGAGCCGGAACGTCAATGTCGCAGAGGGTGTCGGATTTCGGAATTGCCGTGAAGCTCGCATATTCACTGCGGGCGAAGAACTATGACGTAGCCGTTAACACGCTGAGAAACCCTGTATTTGCTTTCATGTGCTATGTGGCAGGCATAAATGAGATAATCACCTTTACCGGCGGACAGCTTGACCCGTTTAGCACGAAGAAGGTAAGCTTCGACCTCGGTAAACATCATATGGCGCGTATATTTGACCTTGTCGAGGTCATGGGCGTACCCAGGGGCACGGGACTTACCCCCGGGGGCATCGACATCCGGCAGGAAGACATCGACCGCGCAAATAAGCTCCTGGGCCGGGAAGACCCGGACGCCCCGGGTTTGATGGTGAGTTCTTCGCCCGGAGGTGGGAACAACCCATGGACAGATATGCCTTCAAAGAGATGGGAAGCCGGGCGTTTTTCAAGGCTTTACGAGTTGTTACAGAGGGATTTTTGCGCGAGGATTGTCTTACTGGGTTCCGGACCGGACGCGCAGATAGCAGACACAATTCAGAGAGAAACAAAGGCCAACGTGTTGAATCTGGTTGGCAAAACAACGCTGGCGGAGACAATGGCCATCCTAAATATGAGCCGGCTGTACGTAGGTAACGACTCAGGGCCCCTGTTTCTGGCGGCAGCCTTGGGCACGCCAACCCTTGCCATCTTCGGCCCGACGGACGCCTCCCTGATAAACCCACCCGGCAGGCTTAACGTGGCCGTGCAGAGCCAGGCAGACTGCTCCCCCTGTTATAACCCTTTGGACGGGCTGAAAGGTATGGCCTTCAGATGTGCCGACTACAAATGCATGGAGGAGATAAGCGTTGAGGACGTATTCCGGGCCGTGTCAGCACTGATAACTGAATCCAAACAGAAATCTAACATGTAAACGGTTTTTGAGAAGGAAAAAAATTGAAGGTGCTTATCACCTGGCATGCAGCCGTTGAGCCCGCTTACAGAAAACTTTATCAGGAACTGTCCCTTAACGGTGTAGGGTTACTGACGATTACCCCCTCTTGCTGGACGGAGGGGTGCAGGCTGCAGAGATTCCATGAAGGCGCGCAGGACTCCGGCTACGAGTGGATGACGCTGAACACGGTCTTCACCGACCACATAAGGGCCTTCTTCTATCCCAACGTTATTTCTCTGGCCCGGAGGGTCTTGGCGTTCAAACCGGACATATTCCATATAATGGAAGAGCCCTTCAGCGCGTCAGCGGCGCAATTTACCCTGCTCCGCGACACGTTCTGCCCAAATGCTAAGATAATCTTATATTCCTTTGAAAACATAGACGTATACCAGAGGTTTCCTTTCGGCAGCATTCAGAATTTCAATCTGAAAAGGGCCGATGCGCTGACGGTGATACCCAAAGAAGGCAGGAATATCTGGGAGAGAAGAGGCTTCCGCGGAACGATTTACGACATCCCGCTCGGCATAGACCCTGAGGTATTTCAGCCCCTGGAAGGGTCCGAACAGCACGCCGGCCTGCCCTTTCCCGTAGAAGACAATAGTGGATTCAAGGTAGGCTATCTGGGAAGACTGGTAGACGGGAAAGGCCTGGACAATCTTATAGACGCCACCCATATCCTCAAAAAAAATGGAAGGAGCATCACCCTCTTTCTTGTGGGCTCCGGTAGCTTGAAGAAGGGATTGGAAGAAAAGGCCGGTACATTGGGGATCTCGGAAAGTGTAAGATTTATAGACCACATGGAACAGCACCAGCTCCCTGCCTTCTTCCATCACATAGACGCCCTCGTACTACCCTCCGTTACGACACCGCGATGGAAAGAACAGTTCGGCAGGGTATTGGTTGAGGCCATGGCCTGCAAGGTGCCGGTGGTGGGGTCTTCTTCGGGTGAAATACCCAACGTGGTGGGCGACGCGGGGCTTATTTTTCAGGAAGGCGATGTCAGGGCCCTGTGCGAGTCGCTGGACGCGCTGATAACAGACGAAGCGCTCAGGGAACAAACGGCACAGAAGGGTTTCCGGCGCGTCAGAGATATGTACACCTGGCCCGCAGTGGCAAAGAAATTGGCCGGAATATACGAAGAGGTCTTGAAATGATAACCGTTTTCGGCCGCCGGTATCATTTTCAAAAGAGGCGTTGGGCGGTAATTACCGGCCTTATAGATGCCATTGGGACCTTTATATTCTCTTACACCGGCAGAAACAGGGAGCCAGGGAAGGTAAGAAAGATACTTGTTTCCAGAATCGATCATTTGGGCGACGTCCTCTTGGCAACCTGTGCGTTGCCGCTCTTGAAGAAGGCATATCCGGAGGCAAAGATAGACTTTCTCGCAGGGGAGTGGTCAAAAGACCTGCTATCAAACAACCCCTATGTAGATGAAATAATCGTATACAACTGCATCCTGCAGAATCGGTCTGGCAGCCTGTGGCAGAGGGTAACGAGTCACGCCGCCTCTTTTTTGAGGACACTAAAAAAAATCCGTGAAGAACGTTACGACTTGGCTATAGACCTCAGGTCATATTTCGGTAATTCAGTCCCCTTACTCTATATCTCAGGGGTGAGGTATATTGTCGGATACGGCACGGGTGGTTTTGGTTTTTTGCTGGACAGGGAGGTTCAGTACCGCGCGGGGAGACATGAGGTCATTCATATCACCGATCTGATAAAATCTGTCGGTGTCGACGTTATAGACGAAGAGGCTCGCCCCATTTATGAGATTCCCGTGCCCGCCGCGCAGCAGGCGGAACGCCTGCTGCGCTCCAAGGGTATGGGGCCTGAAGAGCCTTTTATTGCCATCCATCCGGGTACGGCAGACAAAAAAAAGGAGTGGAATATCCCGGGATGGCAGACTGTTATCGCGTGTTTGAAAGAACGCCACGCAAAGGTTGTCTTTTGTGGCGGCCCGGATGACACCAATACGATAAAGTCGATTCTATCTGGTGTAACCGGAGACGGAGCGAT
>JAUVQR010000021.1 GCA_030598065.1 Planctomycetota bacterium
CAGGGGAGGTTTATCTCAGACTCGACGTCCTGGTTCCTTCCCAGCATGACGGACGCGTCTTTGTACGTGTAAAGTCTGACCACGTGGGTGAATGTAGACGTGGACGTAGACGTAGATGTAGAGGTACAGACTTTTCGCGCGATATACTCGTCCGCCGCCAGCCCGAAGCTGGCCGAGGAACCGTCGTCTTCTATGTAACGCCATCTAGTTCGCATGATGTAGCAGGTCTAATGCCTCGGCAACCGCTTTATTGACCACCTTTCCCTTGACGATGTTCAGTCCGTATTTTATCGCCGGGTTCTCTCTCGCCGCCCTCTCATATTCTTTATCGGCTATCTCTATAACGTACGGCAGGCTGGCGTTGGTCAGCGCGTAGGTGGACGTACCGCCCACCGCACCGGGCATGTTGGTCACACAGTAGTGCAGGACCCCGTCCACCATGAAGGTGGGTTTGCTGTGGGTGGTGGGCCTACTCGTCTCGATACAGCCGCCCTGGTCGATGGACACGTCCACTATTACCGCGCCGGGCTTCATCGTCTTTATCATGTCCCTTGTGATCAGTAGCGGCGTCCGGGCGCCTTCTATGAGTATAGCTCCGATGAGAAGGTCAGCCTCTTTCAGCCTTTCTCTTATGTTTTGGGCGTTTGACATCAGTGTGATAACGTTCTTGGGCATTATGTCGTCCAGGTACCTGAGCCTGTCCAGGTCGATGTCCATAATCGTGACCTTGGCCCCCAGGCCGGCAGCTACCTTTGCTGCGTTGGTCCCGACAATGCCACCGCCCACTATCACCACCTCCGCGGGCGTCACTCCCGGCACACCGCCCAGCAGGATGCCCCTGCCTTCCATCGGCTTTTCAAGATACTTTGCCCCCTGCTGGATAGACATCCGGCCCGCCACCTCGCTCATGGGCGTTAGCAGGGGATGGCCTCCCCGCTGGTCCCTCACGGTCTCATAGGCGATGGCCACCACCCCGGACCTTATCACCCTCTCGGTCAGGTCCTTTGAGGCGGCAAAGTGAAAGAACGTGAAGATTATCTGGTTCTCCCTCAGTAGCGAATACTCACCCCGCAGCGGTTCTTTTACCTTGAGTACCATCTCCGCTCCCGAGAAGACCTTTTTTACGTCGCCGACCAGCTTCGCGCCCGCCCTTGAGTACTCTCCGTCGGGGATGCCGCTGCCCAGTCCGGCTCCGCTTTCGAGCAGTATTGTGTGGCCCTTCTTGACAAGCTCCTCCACACCCACCGGGATGAGGGCAACCCTGTACTCGTCCTTCTTTGTCTCTTTAGGTACGCCGATTATCATTTGATTCCCGCGATTACTTCTGAAATAAATCTTCGTAGAAACTCGTTCCGAGGTCGAGGGACGGCAGGGCCAGCGCCTCCGCGACGGTCGCTCCCAGGTCTGAGAATGTCCGCCTGACACCGAGCGAACGCGGCTTGCCCAGTCCTTTGCCGCAGACAAGCAGAGGCACGTACTCACGTGAGTGGTCCGTGCTGGGCGTGGTGGGGTCGCAGCCGTGGTCCGCCGTTAGGAACAATACGTCCTCGTCCCTCAACGCGTCCGCTATCTCAGGCAGACGCGCGTCGAACTCCTCCAGGCACCTCGCATAGCCATCCGGGTCGTTCCTGTGTCCGTATTTCATGTCAAAATCAATAAGGTTGGTAAATATTATACCCCGCGAGTCCTCTTTGATGGAGTCTATTGTCCTGTCTATTCCCTCCTGATTGTTTCCCGTATGTAACTCACGGGTCAGGCCCCTGTGGGCGAATATGTCGCCTATCTTGCCCACGCCCGTCACGTCAAGCCCATTATCCTTTGCCACGTCCAACAGAGTGGGCTGTGGCGGGGCGACGGAGAAATCCTTGCGTCTCTCGGTCCTTGTGTATTTTGCCTTTGAAGCGCCTTCAGAGGCAACGAACGGCCTGGCGATGACACGGCCTATATTGTGCTGCTCGCCGGTCAATATGCCGCGCGCGGCCCTGCACATCTCGTAGAGTTCTTCTACGGGTATTACCGCCTCGCAGGCGGCTATCTGGAATACACTGTCGGCAGAGGTATAGACGATGGGGTGTCCGGTCCTGATATGCTCATCACCCAGTTCTTGTATTATTTCGGTGCCGGAGGCGGGCTTGTTGCCCAGTACGGGTCTGCCGACGGCCCTGGTAAACTGTTCGATAATTTCCCCGGGGAAGCCGTTGGGGTATGTCGGGAACGGCCTTGTGGTGACTATGCCGGTTAGTTCCCAATGTCCCATAGTAGTGTCCTTTGCCACGGAGACCTCAGCCATCTTCCCGTGGAATGCCTTTGCGGTCACATCGTCTCGGACGCCCTCAATGGGTATTATCTTTCCAAGGCCAAAGGCCTCCAGGTTGGGTAGTCTCAGGCCGCCCACGGCCCTGGCCGTGTTACCGAGCGTGTTGCTACCCTGGTCGCCGAACCGGGACGCGTCGGGGAGTTCGCCCGCGCCGAGGCTGTCAAGAACGATTATTACCACCCGGCTGGTCTTGGACATTGTGAGACCTATGAGAAACCATTGACAATTGTCATTCCGAGGAAGTGAAACGACCGAAGTCATACCGAAGGCAGATTCGCCTTTGGCGAAAATCTCTAAGTGTTATATGGATTCTTCGCGGCCCCTTCGCTCAGAATGACACAGGATACCGGGGCAACTTTTGTATATGCCTCTCACTATATCTCGTAGCTGTCTACGATGGCGGGTCCGGCGCTGGTGCCTATCCTGGTGGCGCCGGCCTCTATCATGGCAAGGGCGGTCTTCGCGTCGCGTATACCTGCAGACGCCTTGACCTGGACGTTCTTGGGGGAGTATTTTCTGAGCAGCCGTACGTCTTCAACCGTCGCCCCGCCGTGGGCGAACCCGGTGGCGGTCTTCACGAAGTCCGCGCCCGCGTCCGCGATTATCTTGCACGCCTCTATCTTTTCTTCATCCGTAAGGAGACATGCCTCTATTATCACCTTGACCACCCCTCCGCGGGCCGCCAGCACGACTCCTTCTATGTCCCTGCGCACCAGCGAATAGTCCCCGGACTTGAGGGCGGAGACGTTCATGACCATGTCTATCTCCTCCGCGCCCTCGCCAAACGCCAGCGCCGTCTCCACTATCTTTACCTCGGTACGGTTGTATCCCAGCGGAAAACCGGCGATGGAGCCTACCCTTACGGGTGAATCCTTAAGGTTCTCGACGCACAGAGAGACGTACATGGGCGGGATGGCCACCGTACAAAACCCATACTGCTTTGCCTCGTTACAGAGCTTTATTATCTGATCCCGGCCCGCGTCCGGTTTTACCTGCGTATGGTCTATCATTTTTATTAACTCTTCGCGGGAGGGTTTCATTGGTGTCGTTCTTTCTTCCGAAGAAAAGACATCAAGCGGGGGCAACCATGAAAAATAGAATCAGATAAAAATACGTTTGAGAAACTCGAGGGCCATGAATAGGGCTATGGGTGATAAGTCCAGACCTCCCAGAGGCGGGAGGGCCCGTCTAATCGGTTCAAGCGCGGGCTCCGTTACCTTGAACAGGAACTGCGCCGCCGGGTGCTCTGTGTCATGTGGTATCCACGTCAGGATGATTCGCACAAAGAGTATTAATTCGTAAAGACCAATTAAACCTGCTATTGGCGAGCTTTGCATTAGAAGTCCCTTTTCCGGCTTTTCGGCTTTTCGGCAGAGTATCAGCCCAACGTATTAATTAGAGGCCGAAATTCTACCACAGCCACTCCCCTAATTGCAAATCAATAAAACTGAACCGCACATCACAAACGTTCGGCAATTTGTGCGTTCCATGTAAATGGTCCGACGTTGCATGTTTTCATGAAATCTTACGCTAAAAGCGTGCCAAGGAAAGGGCCCACACAACACAGGAAAATATGACTTAAATACTTAAATACTTTTGTAGAGGTTCACCATTAGTGGTATTGTACACTAATTACGATAATAAGGACGGGATACCCACAGCTTGAGAACTTCCGGAGCGGTGTCTATGGGAAATACCTTTACCGACGACGAGCACTTTATGCAGGCGGCCCTGGAGCTGGCCGCGAAGGGCAGGGGCATGGTGGAACCCAACCCAATGGTGGGGGCGGTCGTGGTGAAGGACGGTAAGGTTGTGGGGCAGGGCCTTCACCAACGTTTCGGCGGCCCGCACGCGGAGGTTAACGCGCTGGACGAAGCCGGAAGCCTATCCAGAGGCGCCACTCTATACGTCTCCCTGGAGCCCTGTGCGCACCATGGGAAGACCCCACCCTGTACCGAAAGGGTCGTGAAAGCCGGTGTTGGCAGGGTAGTGCTGGCGGTTATGGACCCAAACCCGGAGACATCCGGCAGGGGTGTTGAGGGACTTAAGAAGGCGGGTATAAAGGTGGTCGTCGGCGTGCTGGAAGCCGCGACCAGGAAGTTGAACGCCCCCTTTTTTAAACTGATGACCGTGGGGATGCCGTACGTCATAGCTAAATGGGCGATGACCCTGGACGGGAAGTCAGCTACCCGCACGGGCGACTCTCGCTGGGTGTCGTCTCAGGAGTCGAGGGAATATGTCCACAAGGTACGTTCACAGGTGGACGCGGTGATGATAGGGATGGGTACCATGCTGAGGGACGACCCTTTGCTGACCTGCCGCCATCCGGATGGCGGCAGAAACCCGAAGAGGCTTGTGGTAGACGCCAGGGCCCGTTTGCCACTGGACTCTCAACTTGTGCGCACGATATCGGAGGCTGAGCTGGTGGTGGTCACCACCAACCACGCGCCTGAGGAGCGTCGGGAGAGGCTTAACAAGGCGGGCTGCAGGCTGATAGTGGTGGATGGTACTGAAAGCAAGGTGAACCTCAGGGAGTTGATGAAGGTACTGGGTGCGGAGCATGTCACCAACGTCTTTGTCGACGGAGGGGGCACATTAACGGCTTCTTTGCTTGAAGAGGGTCTGGTGGACAAGGTTATGGCCTTTATCGCGCCGAAGATTGTGGGGGGCGCGGGGGCGCTGCTCCCCGTCGCAGGTGTCGGGGTGGAGAAGATGGCGAACGCGCTCGTCCTGGAAGACGTTTGCACGACCATGTGCGGAGAGGATATCCTGGTGGAATGCACCGTGTCGGGTACCAAGGGGCTGGAGGTGGAAGGTTGATTGCCAGCTGTCACACGGTTGCATTGGCAACCATGGCTGTGGTTCAGGGGTTTTCTAATGCATAAGGCAAAGGGCACAATGCATACTTTATTATTACGCGATATTTTATATAAAACCGCTGCGGTGTTAATATTAATGGTGGCGCTAGCCGGGTGCGGTGCGGATAAACAATGGGTCAAGGACTACGTGGGGCAAGAGTTGAAGCCACCGGAAGAAGACCGGCTCAAGCTGTTGGAGGCCAGTCTGACTGAGACCAGTGCGGAGGTAAGATTGCTGCGCCAGCAGGTGGCGGAGATTATTGAAGGGGCTGAGGCGGGGGAGGAGACGACGGACCCCCTGGCCTCCATTACTGCGGTACTTGAGCAGGCCCTGGAGGAGAACAGGGAGGAACTGCTGTGGTTGAGTGAGGACGTTGACGAGGTGGACGTCAGGCTCGCCGCAGTCGAGGATGCCGTGCAAATTCTGATGGAAGATTGGGAGGGAGAGGGGACTGTGCCTGAACCGGCGTTGCAACCGGCGCCGGAGGAGACCGGTCGTCCCGACGTCGAGCCGCAGGTGTCAAAATCCGTAGACGGAAACCTTACGGCGCTGGCCCAAGAGGTGGAAGGACTTCGCGCAATAATACGCGATGTCTCCAGGCTGGTGGAACACGTGGACCGGCAGTACCAGCAGTACCATAAGGATGTCGGAGACCTTAGAGTGGACTTGACAAATAACATAGACATACTGGAGAAAATGATGGGCGTGCTTAGGGACAGGATGTCGGTCCTTGAGGACACACAGAGAGCGACTCTTGCTGAAATAGCCGAACTGCCCCAGAAAGACGTCGAGTTGCTGGAGGAAAGACTTAGGGAGCTGATAGAGGAACTACCTGAGTAGTCTGCAAAATCTACCGGTATTTTTCTCCCTTTTCTTGGGGGGCGCTTTAACCAAAGGAGAAAAAAATGAGAGAAACGTTTTTTTTAAAAATACTCTTCTGTCTTTTCCTGTTAACGGGCTGTGGTGCCAATCAGCAGTGGGTTAAAGAGTATGTGGATCAGGAGGTAACTTCTGCGAAGATAGATTTTAGAGAGCGGTTGCAGCCCATGGAACAGGCCCTCGACAGCAACAACGCGCAGGGTGAAGCCATCAAGAAAAATATCAGTAACCTTGACGTCAAACTGAACCAGTTCACGGAGAAGCTGGTGCGGTTTACGGCAAGCCTTGAGGAGCTGAACGTAAGCTATAAGAAAGGCCTTCAAGAGGTTAAAAGGGCAATGTCGGCGGATACCCAGGCAGTCTCGGACAGGATAAAGGACCTGAACAGGAAGATTCAGAAACTGGGCAAGGGGTTGATTATGTTCCAGAAGGGCTTGGAGTCGTTCGACAAGAAACTTGAAGAGGCCCGCAAAGCGGGGGCTCCTGAGCAGTAATAGGTGATGCCGTCTTTTGTCTCGCCGGGCAATGCATGAAAATGTGGAAGATGCTGGTGCTATGGGCGGCCTGCGTGGCCGTTTCCCTGCCGATACATACGTCCACCGGAGCGGGTGACCGTTCCGGTGGCAAACTCAGGATACACGTCCTGGACGTAGGGCAGGCGGACTGCATCGTCATAGAGACCCCCAAAGGCAGGCTCATGGTGGTAGACGTCGGCGAGGACAAGGATAGAGCCGGCAAAGAGGCCAAAGTCCTTCACAAATATCTGAAGGAAAACATCCATAGATACACCATAGATTACCTGCTTATCACCCACTACCATGAAGACCACATGGGATGGCCCAGAAAGGTTTCGTCTACCGGGCTCGCATACCTGCTGCGTCTGGCAGACATAAAGGTAAAGAAGGTGATAGACCGGGGCCTGGAGATACAGTCTCGTTCCAGACTCTTTGAGGTCTACGGGAAATGGATTAAAGGTGCGGGCGTAAAGCGGGAGACCATAAGGTTCAGGCCCACCGCACCCGGAGAGCACAGGCAGATTGACCTCGGTGATGATATCAGCATAGACGTTATCGCCTTTAACGGCAGCCCATACAGATCGAAGCTTCCTGGCTCGATGGTGATTCCCGACCCGGAGGCGCAGCGCAAATCCAGCGAGCACAACTTCTCCATCGTGTTCGTGCTCCACTACAGGGACTTTGACATGTACTTTGGCGGCGACGTCTGCGGTTACGACAGGGCGCCTTATGACGATATAGAGAGCCACTTTATCGGCCAGCTCAAGGACGTAGAGGTAGTGAAGGTAAGTGACCACGGGTCCGTTTGGGGCACCAGGGAAGAACTCCTCGAGGCCCTCAGTCCGGAGGTGTCAATCATATCATGCGGAAGGCGCCTCGGCTTTCCCGCACGCTCAACCGTCGAAAAGCTCGTTAGTTACAGAGACAACCGGACGGGCAAGCCCCGTGGCAGCGACGTCTACCAGACGGGCGGAGAAGACGGCGCCGAACTTCTAAGGCCTTTTCCGGACACCGGAAAGGTTCAGACCATCACCGGCGCGCCTATAGTAATAGAAACGGACGGGAAGGATTCTTTCTGGATAAGGTATAAGGATGTCGAGCAGGAATACCTGCTGGACGAGCAGGACGCGTACCGGAGCGATTAAATACCGGCGGGGATGGGCTTGTTCTTCCTGATGTAATTCTTTCCTACCCGCAGCAGGGCATATTCAAGGCGTACGAAGTCTTTGGAATGTCTGTCCATCGGCCCCATGTCTACCTTGAGTTTTTCTGCAGCCAGCTCCGCATATGGGCTAATCTCAGGGTTCGCCTTGGCCCAGACATAACGCATCTCTCTCAGAAAAAAGGCCACCGTATTGGGCTCTACGCCCCTAAACGCCATAAGCCTCCGCTCTAAATCCTTCGGGTCCAGGGCCTTCTCGTGGAGCGCAGTCAGGGAGCCGTATTCGGAGAGGAGTTTGTTTGATATCTCGATAAGGTTGTCGGCGGCGCTAAAATCATATCTCACGTAACCCCCGGCATCCAATATAATGACGAGCTTGCGCCAGCCCTTGTTGATGATTGCCCCCGGCGTCATGACGCCTTCCCTCTCAAAACCACGGTAGGTATTGGTGATAACGCTTTCTTCGATGCGCTTACCGTGGAGGAGGCTCGCGAGGAACCACTTGAAGATATCCTCTTCGGTACCACTGCCGAGGTCTATCCCCAGTTCGTCAGAGTATAGCTGGCCAAACTTTTGTATTAGGTCTGATACGTCATTCATTCCGAGCGTGATACCGAGATGAAGCTGATAATAAAGGAGGGATTGTAGACACGGGTGTCTTCAATGTCAAGTGCGTAAAATGTAAAAAATCCCTCTACCCTAGAAGGGTATTTTGCATATGGTTACGTGGTTCTCTTCTGTGTCGCCGGTTTAGGACAACGGAAAAACACCCGTGATACGAGAGTGACTTATTGCGAGGGCGGGTTTCATGATTTGACGAACCGCTTGCCGGAGAGTTGTTTCGCAAATTTTCGTATCTCCAGGATCATAAGCGTGCTGGCGACGTTTGAGACGGGTAGTTGAGACTCTTCGGTTATCTCGTCTATGGTCTTCGGCTGGCTGCTTAGCAGCGCGAATACCTTTTTCTCCTGTGTGTTCAGCGCGAGGCTTCTGGGGTCCTGAATCTCCCCCTTCTCGTCGGTGCTCAGTATCTCTGCCAACGGTCCTAGTTCCTCTATAATGTCGCTGACGTCTTCAACCAGCTTTGCGCCTTCCTTTATTAGCTTGTGCACGCCGCGGCTGTATGGGTTGTCAACCTGGCCCGGTACGGCGAAGACCTCCTTGCCTTGCTCCAGCGCCCAGTGGGCGGTAATCAGCGCGCCGCTCCTATGCGCCGCCTCTACCACCACCACACCCAGTGAGAGCCCGCTTATCAGGCGGTTTCGCGGCGGAAAGTTCTTCTCTGTGGGCGGCGTCAGCATAGGCAGCTCCGACACCACGGCGCCCTGGCAACTCACGCGCTCCGAGAGTTCCCTGTTCTCCCTGGGATACACCCTACCCAGCCCACAGCCCATTACGGCAATGGTCCTGGCTCCCGCCTCAAGCGCCCCCTGGTGCGCCGCCGTGTCTATTCCCCTGGCCAGGCCACTTACGATGGTGAAACCCGACTGGCCGAGCAGCCGGGCCAGCCTCTTGGACTGAGACTGTCCGTAATGGGTGCAACGCCTCGCGCCGACCACCGCCATGGAGAGCACGTCGCCTGGACTTGTCTCGCCTTTCACGTATAAGACAAGGGGGGGGTCGTAGATGGAGCCTAAGTTCTGCGGGTATCGTTTATCGGTGCAGGTGATTATTGAGACGCCGTGTTCCCGGGCAAGTGCCAGTTCCTTGTCTACATAAACGTCAACCTGGTCCCTGGCGCGTACCAGCTGGTCCGCCAAGCGGGTTCCAATTCCGGGCGTATCCGCCAGGTCGGCCCTTTGTGTGTTGAGGATGACCGAGGCGGAACCGAATCGTTCTAACAGCCGTCGGTAGGTGGCGGTGCCTATGCCCTTTGTCAGACTGAGACACAGGAGCGCCCTGGATTCCTCATCCACCCGCCAAGACCTCCTTCACAATGCCGGCGTCTACCTCTTTGAGAACCACCTTGCCTATTTTCACGGGAAGCACAAACTTCAGGCTTCCGGCCACGGCCTTCTTGTCATGGCAGAGGAAGTCGAACAGGGCCTCTGTGTCCTCTCTGTAATAAGTAGGCGCGCCGGCCCTTTGCAGGATCTGTCTTTGCTCCTCTAAGACCTTTTCGTTCGTCAGGCCCATGCGCAGGGCGATGCTGGTGGCCAAGATCATCCCCATCGCCACCCCTTCGCCGTGGCGGTGACCTTTGTACCCGCCTACCGCTTCTATCGCGTGGCCCAGCGTGTGGCCGTAGTTGAGTATGGACCTGAGCCCTGTCTCCTCCCTTTCGTCCCTTTCAACTACCCAGGCCTTGATGCGGCAGCAGTTTTCGATGACCTTCTCCAGTATGCCCAGCTCAAGCCGGAGGATCTCCGGCAGGTGCTTGTCCAGGTAGTCAAAGAAGGAGGCGTCACGTATGATGCCGTACTTAATTACCTCCACCAGACCCTGGGTAAGCTCATTTCTGGGGAGGGTCTTCAGTGTCTGAGGGTCGATGTAAACGGCCTTAGGCTGGTAGAAGGCCCCTATCAGGTTCTTACCATTGGCATGGTTTACGGCGACCTTGCCGCCCACACTGCTGTCTACCTGGGCCAGGAGCGTTGTCGGCACCTGGATGTATGCGATGCCCCTCATATACGTAGCCGCCACGTAGCCGGCTAAATCGCCCACGACTCCGCCGCCCACCGCGACTATCAGGCCCCTGCGGTCCATATCCAGCTCAAAAAGCCTGTTGTACAGGTCTTCGGCCGACGGTAACGACTTCTGTTCTTCCCCCGGGTCAATCGAGATTACCGAGACATCCTGCTTGTAGGTCTGGAGCCCTTTTGTTACAATCTCGCCATAAAACCGCTCCACGTTCTTGTCGGTTATTACAACGACCTTGGTTACGTCAGGGTATGCCTTAAAGTGCCTGCCGAGTTCCCCTAACACCCCGGCGGAGATATGGATTTTGTAGCTCCTTGAGCCTAGATTTACCTTTACAGTTTTCATGTCATTTCCCTTAGTTGCCCCCGTCCAGGGTCACGGAAATGGAGCATATAACTTTGAAACCCTGATGTCAAGGTGCCTTTAGACCATGGAATTTTGCTCTTACGAAGAGGCGCTTGCGTTCCTCAAGCAGGCGATAGACTACGAAAGGCGGACCAACTATATATACGACGAGACGGGCTTTAACCTTGATCGCGTGGAACGTCTTTTCTCCCGGGCGGGCAGTCCGCACGAAGGTCTCGCCGCGGTTCACGTGGCCGGCACCAAGGGCAAGGGCTCGACGGCGACCATGATAGCGCGTTTCCTCAATAAAGCGGGGCTCAGGGTGGGGCTGTTCACCTCGCCGCACCTGATACACCTTGAAGAGAGGATAAAGGTGGACGATGAGATGATTGGCAAGGAGGAGGTGCGCCGCCTGATGGGCAGGCTGAGGCCGTACATAGAAGACGAACGGCGGA
Source organism: Planctomycetota bacterium (assembly GCA_030598065.1). Classification (GTDB taxonomy): domain Bacteria; phylum Planctomycetota; class Brocadiia; order Brocadiales; family Bathyanammoxibiaceae; genus Bathyanammoxibius. The sequence goes on from JAUVQR010000021.1 coordinate 11,173, forward strand.
AGAACGCGTCCCTTGCCCCCACGTTCTTTGAGATAGTTACGGCGCTGGCTTTTATGCACTTCAGAGAGAAGGGAGTGGATTGGGCGGTCCTTGAGGTGGGCATGGGAGGCAGGCTCGACGCAACCAACGTGGTAAGGCCCCAGGTGTCGGTCATAACTGGGATAGGCCTTGACCATACGGAAGAACTGGGCGGGACCCTGGGCCTGATAGCGGGAGAAAAGGCGGGCATAATCAAAGAGGGCGTGCCGGTAGTGTCCTCTCCCCAGCCCCCTGAGGCCCTTGAGCCTATACGGCAGAGATGCGAGGAGAAGGGTGCTCGACTATATATTGTCGGGAGAGACGTCAAGATTCTTGATATAAGACGTCTCGCGCTGGACGGCCTTGCGTGCAGCATAGAGACGTGGCAAAGGACGTATGATAATGTGCGCCTTCCGCTGCTGGGCGACCATCAGGCGGAAAATCTGGCCACTGCCATAGGCGCCATGGAGGTGTTGGCGGGGCGTGCCGGCCTTTCGTGGGACACCACTGTGGCAAAGGAGGCGCTACAGGGCCTGAAATGTCCGGCCAGGATAGAGATAGTATCCAGGCGGCCGCTGGTGGTACTGGACGCCGCCC
>JAUVQR010000063.1 GCA_030598065.1 Planctomycetota bacterium
ATATACTCGCCGTCCCTGTGCTGGCTGATTAACACGTGGATGCCCTGCCCCCTGCCTTTATAACCCAGGACCAGCTGCGTCGAGTGCCAGAAGGCGAATATCACGTTGCCAAAAGGACGCTGCCGGAGCACCTTATCGAGCGATCTGGTCTCAGATATCTCCTCCATCCTGAGCGTCCAGCACAGCAGGCCCAAGGCAACCGGCCCCACCAGGCCCACCGCCGTCATCTTTATCTCTTCTAGATAGTCCCTCATCCCGTCTCTACCGCCCGCAGCTTTTCGTCAAAGCGTAACCGTCAAGGTCGTTCAATATGAACAAAAGCAGGGCAGGCTCTGCCGCTACAGGCCTTCCAATTACAGTTTTGTCATTTCTCGGAAGGTTTAAAATTATGTGTGGATTCTAACACCTGGCTACCACCTATAGCCATAAGAAAGCCGCAGCGGTCGCAGCTCATGTCTTTCCGTCCGCAGAAGTCGTGGAATATCTGATGAAGCCCCTGCTGCCTGCGGGCATTGCAGACCACGCCGGAAAACTCCTCCGGCAGCACCCTCTTTGACATGAACCCGACAATCCCGTCTGTGGAGTTCTTACGGTGGATTTTATACGCCTCGTGCAGCAGCGCTTCAAGCTCCGCGTCCCGGTTTCTTCTGGCATACACGAGAAGGAGCGGCAGTATAACGTTCACAAAGATAACGGCCGCCCTCTCACTGCCTATCAATCTTGCAGGCGACTTCAGCCTCTTACCTCCGGGTGTTACATAGCGCGACCAGAATGCGTCCGCAACGCCTGCGTCTGAGAAAAAGGACTCAACCCTTCTTGTGGCCCCCTTTGCGGCGACCGGAGACAGTCCGGCCTTTTTGATTTTTGTTCTGGCCTCTTCAATAACAGTAAGGATATTTCTGAAAACCCCTCCTTCCTGTGACCCTGCCAGCAGATGGCTCATCGCCGCGATGCGCCTGGGTGGTTGATTTAACGGCCTGACCCCCGCCCAGTGCCAGTCGTCATACCGCATGGGTTTCTTTCCCAGCTGCGGCCCGATTTCTCTCCAGAGGCGCGAGATTTTTCTGACGTATGCCTGCGTCTGCCGGTCAAGATTGTCCCTGCCGTCCTCGCCCCTCTTCTCCCAATGAGACAAGATTCCCCCCGCGCCCAGTAGCATGGACTGTATCCAGACGTGCCTATCTCCGTGACCTTCATGAGACGCGGTTACGTCTACCGGTATGAACCTCCTCATGTCCTCCAGCGGCACCAGGGCGGCCAGCTGTGAAAACTGCAGCACGTTGTTCTTATAGCCCAGCGCCCTCATCAGCGCTTCATACAGCACGTGCTCATAGGGCCTGCTGTCCAGCCGAACCCCGAACCGGCCTGCCTTTGATAGTATGCGCTGGTCGCCGGCGTGGTCAAGGACGCGCTCGACCTTTTCCCTGGTTCCGCCACTCTTAGCCAACGCCGTACGGCACGGGCCTTCAACGTATCTGGCGGAGGCAGGGTACTCGGCGAGGTCGTCCAGAAACCCCGGAATATCCTCCGGTGGCATGGCTATGTACTTTGACAGGGCCAGCTGCGGAACGTTCCTGCCCGTCACGTCACACACGTAATCTTGTGAGACGTCGTTCCACATCACCACGTGGAGGCATACTTCTTTGTATCCATCTTGCCTGTGATGTCCGTGCCGCTTCCAGTCCGAGGCGTTGACGTGGACCTCAACGTCTCCCTTGATGCGCCCCGCGCCTTCCAGCAATATCTCAGCGTTCAGGTGGTCGGGACCGCCCTCTACGTTCCACCTGCCGGGTGAGATTATTTCCAGCCGCGAACCGTCCTCCGTGTACAGCCCAGTCGCGTCAAAATGCCTCCCGAACCACAGGCAGCGTACCACCTCTTCGCTTATCTTAGTGGTTACACCCCCGTATACACGCGGCCGCCGCTCACTGACGCCCGCCGCGGCCCGCACCAGTTTGGCATAATCGTTTGAGAAAGGTTGTCTTACCCGATTCGGCATTACCTTATTCTTCAGTAACTTTTCAAATCAAATGGTCGCCGATATACGCTGTCGCTGTCGTTCTTAACGGCAGCGAAGTCACGCCCTGGGTATCATGCCTCAGGCAAAACCTCCTCCGGCGAAAACCTGACATACCAGAGATTCTTCGGTCACAATGCTCCCTCAGAATGACATTTTTTGTGTCAAGAATTTCTTCTGTCATTCTGAGCAAAGCAAAGAATCTAAAGGATGGCCAATGAGGGTTAGCAGGGGATAGGAATTTCGTCCAGGCAAAAATGCCTTCTATTATGTTGTCTCAGTGGTTTCCGCATCTGCATCAGCGCCAGTGGCGGGGGCTTTTTTTGATTCCCCCTGTGTCCCCTCTTCGGCCCCTGCGGTGTCTTTCGCCTCGGCAGCCGTATCATCGGACAGCATCTCCTCGCCAATACGCGCCAGCGAGGCCAGACGGTCGTTCTTGTGCAGGCCTATGACCTTCACCCCCTGGGTGCCCCTGCCCACGTTTGATATGGAGCCCGCCGCCATGCGCACCACCTTGCCCCTGGCGGTCAGCAGCATCAGCTCGTCCTTGTCGCGCACGCCCGTAAGGGCGACCACCTTCCCGTTGCGCCCCGAGGTCTTTATGTTTATTACCCCCTGGCCGCCCCGTCCGTGGGTAGAGTACTCACCGAAGACCGTCCGCTTGCCGTGGCCGTTCTCACAGACGGTAAGCAGCGTGGCGCCCTCCTCAACGACGACAAGCCCCTTCACACAGTCCTTGCCCTTCAGTCTAATACCCCTGACTCCGGCGGCGGCCCTGCCCATGGACCTGACCTCTTTTTCGTGGAACCTCATTGCCTTGCCGTCCTCGGTCCCGATTATCAACTCCTCCTCGCCGGTGGTCAGGCGAACGCCCACAAGTCTGTCGCCATCCTTCAATTTGACGGCGATGATGCCGCCTCGCTTCGGCCTGCGGAACTCGGTCAGCGGCGTCTTCTTTATAGTCCCTTTCCCGGTGACCATGACAAGCTGACGGTCGTCGAAATCTCTGACGGGGAACATGGAGGTGATTGACTCACCCACCCTGATGCCCAGCAGGTTTATGATGGCCCTGCCCCTAGCCAGACGGCCCTGCTGCGGGATGTCGTAGACCTTCTGCCAGTAGAGCCGGCCCCGGTCCGTGAAGAACAGGAGGTAGTCGTGGGTGGAGGCGATAAAGAGATGCTCCACGAAATCACTCTCCTCTATCTCGCCGCCGATTACCCCCTTGCCGCCCCTGCCCTGCCGCCTGTAGGTCGCAAGCGGCATCCGCTTTATATAACCCTGATGGGTCAGCAGCACGGCCATGTCCTCTTCGGCTATGAGCTCCTCCCTCCTGAACTCCTCAACCTCCCCGATTATGTCGGTGCGCCGCTTGTCGCTGAACTTTTCCTTTATCCCCTGAATCTCCTCACGGATTATGTTCAGCACCAACTCCTCTTTCGCCAGAATGTCCCTGTAATGCTTGATGTCCTCGCACAACTGCCTGTACTCCTTCTCCAGCTTCTCATGTTCAAGGGAGGTCAGCCGCTGGAGGCGCATGTCCAAGATGGCTCCCGCCTGGATCTCGGAGAGTTTAAACCTCTCCATCAGCGTGTCCTTCGCCGCCGCCGCGTCCGCCGACGCCTTTATGACGGCGATTATCTCGTCTATATTTTTAAGCCCTATCCTCAGCCCCTCAACGATATGGGCCCTGTCCTCGGCCTTCTTCAGCAGAAAGGCCGTCCTGCGGCGGATTATCTCAATCCGGTAGTCACGGTACGCCAGCAGCAGTTCCTTCAGGTTCAGCGTCTGCGGTTTGCCGTTCACCAGCGCAATCATTATTATGCTGAAGCTGTCCTGCAGCTGGGTAAGCTTGTAGAGCTGGTTCAGGACGACGTTTTCGTCCTCACCCTGTTTAAGCTCTATGACCAGTCGGCTGCCTTCCCTGTCGCTTTCGTTCCGGATGTCGGAAATGCCCCTTATCTTGTCCAGCTTTACAAGCTCCGCTATCCTTTCTATGATTTTGTCCCTGTTGAGCTGGTAGGGTATCTCGGTCACGACTATCTGCTGCCGCTTCTGCCTCTTGCCCTTGACCTCCTCCATGTGCACCCTGGCCCTGACGATAATCGTGCCCCTGCCGGTCCTGTAGCCCTGCTCAATCCCGCTGGTACCACAGATGGTGGCGCCGGTCGGGAAGTCGGGACCCTTGACGATGGTAAGCAACTCTTCGATATCTACCTCCGGGTTATCAAGCACCCGAAGTATGCCGTCGCATATCTCGCCGACGTTGTGGGGCGGGACGCTGGTCGCCATCCCCACGGCAATGCCCGAAGACCCGTTGCACAACAGGTTGGGAAACGCCGAGGGAAGTACGGTGGGCTCTTGCCTGGTGCCGTCGTAATTGAGCACAAAGTCAACGGTGTCCTTCTCGATGTCCTCAAGAATTGACATGCTGGCCTCGGTGAGCCGGGCCTCCGTATATCTCATGGCGGCGGGTGGGTCGCCGTCGATGGAGCCGAAGTTGCCCTGTCCCTTGATGAGAGGATACCTGAGGTTAAAGTCCTGCGCCATGCGGACAAGCGTCGGATAGACGACCTGCTCCCCGTGCGGGTGGTAGTTGCCGGTGGTATCCCCGGCTATCTTGGCGCACTTCCTGAACTTCGACCTTGGGCCCAGCCCAAGATCGTTCATCGCCACCAGAATCCTTCTCTGTGACGGCTTCAGGCCGTCCCTCACGTCGGGCAACGCGCGGCTCACTATGACGCTCATGGCGAACGTCAGGTAGGAGGACTTCATCTCCTCCTCGATTAAAAGGTCCTTTATGTTTTCCTGCGCCTCTATCATATGTCCAGTTGTTTCACCTCCAGCGCATGCTTCTCAATATACTCGCGCCTTCTCTGCACGTCCTTGCCCACAAGCACGACGAATATCTGGTCCGCTTTTAAAGCGTCTTCCACCGTGATCCTGAGGAGCGTCCTGCTCGTGGGGTCCATTGTCGTCTCGGCCAGCTCTTCGGCGTTCATCTCACCCAGGCCCTTGTACCGCTGCACGTCAAGGCCCTTCCTTCCCAACTCCCGCAACCTCCGCAGTACCTCGCCCAGAGTGGCCACCGGCACCTCCGTCCCGTCCGATATGAGCTTGAACCGCGCCTCCTCCTGTTCGGGCGCGCCGAAACAGTCTTCCATCGAGAAGCCCATCCCCTCAAGCTCGGTCTGTAGTTTCCCGAGTTCCGCGCTCTCGTGGAACACCATCACCTCCGGCGTGCCGGCCCCCATCTTCTCCTGCGACAGGACCTCCTTCTCCACTATTTCGACGTCCTTTTTGTCTCTCTGCAACTCTTCAATAAAAGCGTTATACTCGTCGTCACTGTAGAAGTATTTCTCTTCACCGTTCAGGTTCACGATGTACTGTGGAAGCCGCCCGTCTTTCGGGTTTCTTTTCTTCAAGAATTCTTCCAGGGTGAAGCCCTTTTTACTCAGGAGGTACGACAGCTCTTCCCTCCTGGTCAGGACATTAAGCACCTGCCTCAGCTCCTGACTGTCCAGCTCCTGCCCGTCAGCCCTGACCATCTTTGTGCCGTCTACGCCCAGTTCCTGCAGGGCGCTGCTGAGCTGCTTGTCGTCGTATAGATACTCCCGTTTTTTCTTCCGCGTAATCTTGTACAGGGGCGGCTGCGCTATGTAAACGCTTCCCCGGTCAATGAGGCCCTTCATCTGCCTGAAAAAGAAGGTAAGGAGCAGCGTGCGTATGTGCGCCCCGTCTACGTCCGCGTCCGTCATTATTATTACCTTGCCGTAGCGGAGGCTCTCGGCATTGAAGTCGTCTGACCCGATTCCCGTGCCCAGGGCGCTTATCAGCGTGCATATCTCTTCGTTTGACAGCATCTTGTCCACTCGCGCCTTTTCCACATTGAGGATTACGCCCTTCAGCGGCAGTATCGCCTGAAAGACCCTGTCTCTTCCCTGCTTGGCGGTGCCGCCCGCCGATATCCCTTCCACAAGGAAAAGCTCGCTTGACTCCACGTCCTTCGTGGAGCAATCGGCCAGCTTGCCGGGCAGGTTTGCCCCGCTAAGCGCGCCCTTTCTCCGGGAAAGGTCTCTGGCCTTCTTGGCCGCATCCCTGGCATGGGCCGCTTCCACCGCCTTGCTGACGATGGCGCGGGCGCTGGGCGGGTTTTCTTCGCAATAGGTGCCCAGGCGGTCGTTCACTACCCCTTCCACAATCCCCTGCACCTCCCTGTTCCCCAGCTTTGTCTTTGTCTGGCCCTCAAACTGAGGTTCCGGGACCATAAGGCTTATTATGGCGGTAAGACCTTCGAGGTAGTCCTCTCCCGACGGGGGCTTGCCTTCTTTGAGAAGCCCCTGGCTCTTGGCGTAGTTGTTAAGCGTCCTGGTCAGCGCTCCCTTGAAGCCGCTCAGATGCGTACCGCCCTCAAGTGTGTATATGTTGTTGACGAACGAGAATACGTTGTCCGTGTATGTGTCGTTGTACTGGAGCGCGACCTCGACCATCACGTCGCCTTCCCTTTTCTCTATAAATATAATGTCCTTGTGTATGGTCTCTTTGCCTGAGTTCAGTTCCTCAACGAACGCCTTTATGCCACCCTCATAGTGGAATGTTTCGCTGGTCTCCGTCCGCTCGTCAGAAACGTTTATTTCAAGCCCTTTGTTGAGGAATGACAGCTCTCTCAGCCTCTTGGCAATGATGTCGTACTTGAGGTCGGCCGCCTCGAAGATTTCCGGGTCCGGTTTAAAAGCTATTTTTGTCCCCTGCCTCTTTGTTGCCCCCCTGTCCTCGAGCGGCGTCACCGGCTTGCCCTGCTCATACCTCTGGAAGTACGCATGTCCGTCCCGCCGTACTTCAACCTCCAGCCACTCGCTTAGCGCGTTTACCACCGATACGCCCACACCATGCAACCCGCCGGAAACCTTATAGGAGCCATGACTAAACTTGCCTCCGGCGTGCAGCGTTGTCATGACGACCTCTACCGCCGGCTTTTTCATCTCCACATGCTCATCGACCGGGATACCCCTGCCATTATCTATAATTGAGACGCTTCCGTCCGCAGCCAGCTTGACGCTTATGCTGCTGCAGAAACCGCCCAGGGCCTCGTCCACGCTGTTCATCACCACTTCTTCCACCAGGTGGTGCACCCCCCTTGTACTTGTGTCTCCTATATTCATTGCGGGACTCTTACGAACGGCCTCTATTCCACCCAGCAATTTTATCGCCGTTGCGTCATTTTTTACCGCTTGTGCCGTACTCTCTATTTGTCCCATACCTTCATTAATCCTTTGCAAGCTTCAATGTTATTTCTGTTAAAAATAATCCCTCAATCTTCTCCTGCATTCTCACCTTTATATCGGCCTTGTTCATTACCGTTAGTTCCTGGAGTAACGCCGATGACTCCACCTCTATGTACAACCGACCTCTTCGCAGACCGGTTACTCTGGTACGGTTTGCCTTTTCCTCGCCTACCGCCGAT
>JAUVQR010000001.1 GCA_030598065.1 Planctomycetota bacterium
ATGTCGGAGGAGTCTTCGGACTGTTGCGCACACATCTTCCTTAACCGCATCAGTTCCAGCAGGGCCAGAAAGGCCCCGACCAGGTCATTCCTGTAGATTATCTTCGGAAAAAGCTCCATGAAGTAAAACGATTCCTCGACGCTGAGTCTCTCAAGCACCATATCCATAAACTCTTCTATCGGGGTCTCCTCAATGGAAATGGTGGCGGATACGTCCTGGAGCGTCTCCCTCATGAGTCTGGTGAAGAAACCCAGCAACTCCCATGGGCTTATGTCGTCAAGAGACAGGTGTTCGTCGACCTCGCCCGGGGCCGGACCGACCTCCGTCTTCACACTGCGGGCGGTCTTCATCGCCCTCGTTTCCCTAATGTCGCCAAGCTCTGAGGCGGCCTCCTTAAACTTCTTGTACTCCAGCAACTGCTTCACCAGTTCCCATCGTGGGTCTTCCTCCTTCTCCTCGGGAGGGTGTGGCAGAAGCATCTGTGATTTTATATACATGAGTGACGAGGCCAGCACCATAAAGTCGCCTACCAGCGCGGGCTCCAGTTCCTTTAACATCTCCATGTACGCTATGTACTGGTCCGTGACCCTGGCGATAGGTATGTCGTAGATGTCCACCTCCTCCTTTTTTATCAGGTACAGGAGCAGGTCTATCGGGCCGTTGTAGATGTCCAGAACTACCTTGTATTCTGTAGTTTCCGTGCTCATAATATGCTGGTAAATAGCCTCATAAAAAAGTATACCGGCGGGCCTATGACGCTGCTGAAGACGGGGACCTGGAATATCGGGCCAAGCGCAATAAGACCGAGCAGTATAAACGGGCTGTAGCTGCTTATGTGGTCAAACTCCGGTATGAGGTTCCTTGGCAGCAGACCGCGTAATATGTGCGAACCGTCCAGCGGATAAAGCGGAAGCAGGTTGAAGAAGCACAGGGACAGGTTTATTATAAGTCCCATGCGCAGGAAGTCGAACAGGTAGCTACGCACCGGTATGAGCGAATTCTCTGCGGACGCCTGAAGTATGATGCCCAGGACCATCGCCATCAGCAGGTTGGACAGGGGGCCACAGGCCGAGACAATCATGTCGTCCCGCAGCGGATGCCTGAAGTAACGAGAGTTTACCGGCACCGGTTTGCCCCACCCGAAATGTGCCACAAAGAAGCATATGGTACCCACCGGGTCAAGATGCGCAACAGGGTTCAGTGTCAGACGGCCTTCGTATCTGGCGGTAGGGTCGCCCAGCTTGTCGGCCGCAAGGGCGTGAGAGAACTCGTGTACGGTAATGGCCGTAAGTATCACGGGTATAAGAACTAGTAGAAAATATGGGTCAGCGGACATTCCGAAAAGATTCTAGCATCTTGTCTTACCCGTGTCAAGGTCAAGAAAAAGGCTTTTCTGCAGGCACGGTGTTGAGCCGGCTCCCGTCGACGGGGCTTTAACGGATTGGTTAGTGCTTGCCAAACGGCAGGTGTTTTGCTAAACTTTTGCGCCTTTTTGAATTCTTTCGTGTTTCGTGTGATTTATGCGCAGGTTTTTTGGGATTTGAAGGCAAATGCTCAGGACGAATGAAGATAAACTAGTAAGCCTCTCCGTGTTCGGTGAGGTTGCAAGCCCTGTCTCTGACCGCTCGCCCTACACGGTGAGCGCCGACGGGCAGCCTGTAGTGCTGCCGGGCGTCGGAGGCATAACGTATAACGTTAAGGTTGGAGACACGGCGATACACTGGGAGGCGGACCACGTAGAGCCCGGGGTTTCCGTAAAGAATACGAACAAAGAAGCCAATGCGGCCTTGAACCTCCTTGCGTGCGTGGGCAACCGCGCCTGGGTCTCTTCCGGTGACGCCAAGGGCAGCGAGGGGTGCGTTACAGGCAAACACGGCGGTATAGAGCACGTGCTTGTAGACTTTGAAGACGGCACGCTGGAGAAATTGGTCATAGGCGACAAGATAATGGTTAAGGGCGGAGGTGTCGGACTCAGGTTTCTGGACTATCCGGAGGTGAAGATAATGAACCTTGCCCCGGAACTCCTGAGCGCGTTGCCGATAAAGGCGGAGAAAGGCATGCTATTGATACCGGTGACCCACAAGGTGCCGGCGTGCACCATGGGCTCAGGGCTTGGTTCGCACCACACCTATCGAGGCGATTATGACATACAACTCTTTGACGTACAGACGGTAAAGGAATATAATCTGGATAAGCTCTGCCTGGGCGACGTGGTGGCGATAATGGACTCCGACCACTCCTTCGGCAGGATATACAGGCAAGGTGCTGTTAGCGTAGGCGTCGTGGTGCATACGGACAGCGTAACGGCCGGGCACGGCCCGGGCATCACCACCCTCTTCACCTCCGCAAAGGGCCGGGTTAAGCCCGTAATGGACAAATCGGCAAATATAGCGAAATACTTAAATATTGGAAGGTTTAGGGATCAGAAGGGAAGGAAAAAGTAAGGAGGTTGCGCGAGACTGATGGACATAAATAAGGACACCAAGATAGTAGACATAGTTAATGAACAACCCAGGGCCGCCGTTGTATTCAAACGCCATGGTTTTTTCACTCTGATGGCCCGCCTTCAGGGCGGCGCGATGGGCGATGTAACCGTAGAGAAGGCTTGCAGCCAGCAGGGCGCAGACATGGATAAACTAATTACCGACCTCAAGGCCGAGGTGGACGCGTGCGCTCATTCGTCAGCGCCGTCCGATACGGGCGAGGTTAAGATTACCAAGAAGATGAAGACCAAGGAGGTCACCGACGCCTATCCCGCCTCCAAGAGCGTCTTTATAAAACATTTCGGCAAGGGATGTTTTGACTGCCCTGCCTTCGGCACCGAGGACCTGGCCTTTGCCAGCATGATGCATAATACCGACCCCAACCAGTTTGTCAGAGAATGCATTGAAGCGGTAATCAAGGACAGGGAGGCGAAGGCGGATACAAGCCCGGCCTGAGCGGTTCTTGCAGATTATCTTATCTTTGAAAGGTCGAATTCAAAGTCAAGCACGTCTCCACTGGGCTTTATCACGGACAGCGTTATTTTTGAGTCGGGCCGTATACCCTCACTCGGGAACTTATAGACGCAGGCAGCTATATAATAAGGGCTTTCCGGGAAAAAAGTGCTGTCCTCGCACATCTGTGGCATAAACTCATAGCTGGCCGCCCTAACGTCGTCGCCGACGCTCAGAGTAGACGGCCTGTGGTAGTTGTAGTACATATAATCGGTCAGTATTGTGGCAGTAAACGTTATTACGTCTCGTTCTGAAAGCACCTTGCTTATCTCGCTCTGGCTCAATTCCCTGTTCTCCATAGCGGCCTTGCGGGCTCTGTAGGCCAGGTCGTGGAACTCGCTGTAGAGGGTCGCCCACCCCACCTTTTCGCCCAGACTGACGACCCATTCCCTGGAAAATTCGGCCATCCCGGCCTTTTTGCCCCCCTTTCCAAGTTGAATGGCCTCCTCAACCTGTGCCGGCGTGAGGCCCATCAGCATGGCCTCTGCCCGTACGCATAAGGCTATACAACCAAAGACTATAGCTAAAAATATGCCTATACGATAACCCATGATTAGTCTCTTTTTCATAGAAAAACCGTCTCCGGCAATATAGCACCAGTAGGCCCAGGAAGTCAATACACTTATGCATCAAATGCCGTGTGCGGCCCGCCCCCGAATAAAAGATTTTGACTTGACAAATCACTTTTGTGTGTTATATTTTAAACAAGGTTGTTTATAAAAAACATTAAATGGTCCACATGAATAGGAAGGTATCGGTGAGGAGATGGCGAATTTTAATACAAAGGCGGTATGCAGCGTTATAGGCATAACGCCGCGACAAGTACAATATTGGGATGAGACCGATTTCATAAAACCGACAATAAGGCAGGCGACGGGGCACGGCAGCAGCAGGCTGTACTCGTTTCTTGACCTTGTGCAGATGCGCGTGGCGAAGGCCCTTCTGGACGGGGGGGTGAGTCTGCAGAAGATTCGCAAGAGCTTGGAATTTCTCAGGGCCCATGCCCCGCAGGTAAAGAGCCCCCTGGCGGAGATGAGGTTTATCACCGACGGCGACACTGTTTTTGTCCTAACAAAGGACAGGGATAAGATAGTGGACGCATTGAGCGGCGGGCAGTTGGTGTTCAGTATCGCCCTGGGCGATCTGGTGAAAGAGTTAAACGGCAAGGTGCAGAAGTTTGTGGTAAAGAAGGAAAAGGTGGTCAAGATTAACGGGAGTGAATTAACTATACAATTGGAGTCAAACACCGAGGGTTTTGGTTTTATTGCAAGATGTCTTGCCATGGGTGCAGAGAAGGTCTGTACGGGCGAAACAGAGGAGCAGGTATTGGAGCTGATGAAAGAAACCTTACTTAAGGAGGTGTCGGACAAGGCAAAAGACATGGCAAGCTAGGACTTGTGCCGCGGCTTCCCACAAACTCATGGCAGTTTTTTCTTCTCCTTTCAGTGTCATGGGTACCCTCCTCTAAAGCTGCGGCACTTTTTTTTGGAAAAGCCCCGGCGGTGCGTTAACAAGTAAGTTAGAATTCAGAAATCCTGCCCCGAAAGTACCTCTATCGAATATCTCGGCTCACGTTGACCGCTGACCGTCAGCGCCTGCTTCCTCATCTCCAGCATGCCTTTTGGTATCTCGGTCTTGAGTATCCAGGTCAGTACCTTCTGGGGCACGGGGAAGTCGGGCTGCGCCTTCACTTTCAGCGTAAATATGGAGGTCTCGGGAGACGCCGGGTCTATTTCCCAAGACCCCTCGTACACCTTCATATTTCCCGAATACCGCTTAAAGACTGTCCTGTTTGGAGGCTCTTCCTTTATCTCCAGGTCCAGACGCATCGTCAACGGAAAGCACTTGAAGACCTCTTCGATGTATACTCTATTCTTTACCCTGTCGACAATGGTACATTCCTCAAGGTGTGGTACGAAGTCGGGCAGGCTCTCATAATCCGTGAGTATTCCCCAGAGGGTCTGTTGCGGCACCTCTATGAACAAAGAGACCGTAAGTTCAATGGGCCAGGTCCCTTGCTTGGGCGTTCTTGTGGACACTATCATCTGCCCCTTCTTCGGGGAGACGGATGGCGCGGCCTGTGCCACGGCCTGTGCCACGGAAGGAACGGAAGAAAGGAAAGGAAGGAAATTCTCAGACAGAAGAAGAACGACAGGCAGAAGCAAGAACGGCAAACGGCGCTTGGTTGACATGTTAAAGACCCTTTGGCATTAGGTCAAGCACCCCCCTCAAAGTGCGAACGCATAGTACACACTGTTGCCGTCCGTGTCAAGGCCATGGTGGGCGGGCTCCTTTTAGTCCCGTCCCGGATGGCGGTGTTCTTTCCCGTTGCGCGCCCAACACCGTGACAGTAGAATACCGGTTCAATCGCGAACTCTTTCTCTTTTTAAGACGGGGCAGGGCACATGGCAATAAAGAGAGCGGTCGTCGCCTTTGGTGGCAATGCGATTCTCAAGGAGAGTGGCGGGGGCACCGTCCGCGAGCAGCTAAGGCACTGCCGCGAGACCTGTGACGGGCTGATTGACATCATAGAACGGGGTTATGAACTGGTCATTGTGCACGGCAACGGCCCGCAGGTGGGTAACATGCTGTTGCGGGTGGAAGGCGCGCGGGGGAGGGCGCCGGAACTGCCGCTTGACGTATGCGTTGCGGCCACCCAGGGCACGATGGGGTTTATGCTCGAGATAGAGATGCGCAACCGGCTGAGGGAGCGCGGCCTGGTCAAGGAGGTGTCCACTCTTATGACCCAGGTGGTCGTTGACCCGGACAGAGGGAGTTTCGAGCATCCGACAAAGCCCGTAGGGCCATTTTATAATAAAGGACGCGCCGTGGAACTGAGGGATGAGAAGGGCTGGGACATGGTTGAGGACAGCCGCCGGGGGTTCCGCCGGGTGGTGCCTTCGCCTAGACCCGTTGAGATAATAGGAATCGATACGATACGGTCTCTTGTTGATAGAGGACATGTGGTCATCGCCGGCGGCGGCGGAGGCGTGCCGGTCATTAGAAGAGACGGCGGCGCGCGTCTTGCCGGAGTGGAGGCGGTGGTTGACAAGGACTACACGGCCAGTCTGATGGCCCGTGAGGTGGAGGCGGAGTTGTTTATCATCCTTACCGGTGTTGAGAGCGTGGCCGTGAGTTTCGGCACCGCGGAGGAGAGGTCCCTGTCCGGTATCACGACCGGTGAGGCGAGGGATTATCTGGCGCGGGGAGAGTTTCCGGCCGGCAGCATGGGGCCTAAGATATCGGCCGCGCTTGAATTCGTAGAGGCTACCGGGAACGAGGTATTGATAACCGCCGCAGATGCACTCAGGCCAGCCGTTGACGGCCGCACCGGCACCAGAATAGTGAAGGAAACTTAGCCCATTCATTGTACCCGGCGGCACCAGCCCCGGTGTGGCCATGTGCGCCTGAGCGAGCGGGCAACTCTAACGTGATATGAAAAAAGACAGGGTAATAATAATGGGCGCCGCGGGCAGGGACTTCCATAATTTTAACCTCTGCTTCCGCAAAGATGCTAACTCGCGCGTGGTCGCGTTCACCGCGGCGCAGATACCCGGCATCGAACACAGGACCTACCCGCCTTCACTTGCCGGAAGACACTATCCAAGAGGAATCCCCATCCACCCCGAACAGGAGCTTTCTAGGCTTATACGCAGGCACAATGTAAACAAGGTCATCCTCGCCTACAGCGACCTGCCGTACGCGGAGGTTATGCGTAAGAGTGCGGTGGTCAACGCCGCCGGCGCCGACTTCGTGTTGCTGGGGCCCTCAGAGACGATGCTTGAGTCAAAGCGGCCGGTCGTCGCCGTTACCGCCGTCAGGACCGGATGCGGGAAGAGTTCTACTACAAGGAAGATTGCGGGTATATTGCAAGACCTGGGCAGGCGTCCGGTAGTGGTGCGCCATCCGATGCCGTACGGAGACCTGGAGAAACAGACCTGGCAGCGTTTTGCCACCTACAGGGACCTGGACCGCCACGACTGCACCATCGAAGAACGCGAGGAGTACGAGCCGCTTATCGCCCGTGGCTTCACCGTGTTCGCCGGAGTGGACTACGAGAAGATACTGCGCCGGGCGGAACGCGAGGCGGATATTATTATCTGGGACGGCGGGAACAACGACTTCCCGTTCTTCTGGCCTGATTTATACGTCACACTGGTAGACCCGCACCGTCCGGGCCACGAGATATCGTATTACCCCGGCGAGGTCAACCTGAGAAGCGCCGACGTGGTCATAATCAGCAAGGTAAAGACGGCAAAGAAGGGCGACGTAAGGCAGGTGGAGAAAAACGTCCGGGAGCGCAACCCCGGCGCGACGGTCATACACGCCGAGCTTGCCATAACCGTAGACCACCCCGAACGAGTGGAGCGTAAGAGGGTGCTTGTGGTGGAGGACGGCCCCACGCTTACGCATGGCGGTATGTCCTACGGCGCCGGCACGTTTGCCGCAAGGAGATACCGCTCCCGCATAGTAGACCCCAGGCCCTGTCTGACGGGTTCGCTCAAGAAGGTCTTTGGGCAGTACCCGCACCTGGGAAAGGTTCTGCCAGCCATGGGCTACGGGGAAAAACAGCTCGAAGAGCTGCGCCGGGCGATAGACTGCGTCAGATGCGACGCCGTCATCTCCGCCACGCCCACCGACCTGTCGCGCATCATCGACTGCAACAAACCCATTGTGCGCGTAGACTACAAACTGGAAGAACTCAAAGGGCCCGGCCGCCCGGACCTCAAAAAGATATTGAAGAAATTTGCCGCTGCCTGGAAACAGGGACAAGGTAAGAAGGGCGGGAGGACAGGCCGGTAGAAGTGTTGTCGTCTGAAATAAAGTATTCCGTATCCGCGTCCGTTACAGTATAATGTCCCCTTTTACTCCTTTTGTGTCTTCAGCCCCGTAGTGTTTATGACGGTTCCGGGAGGATAAGCACGCATGTTGAGGCCGCCATGTCATATTATATAGAGAAGTTTGTTAAGATTCTGAAATGCAGCACGCAGGCCGGGTTTGCAGGTTGTTTATACGAGATGATAACATCCGCTTTTAAGGGTGAAAGTAAAGATGAACCCTCTTCTCACTGTTAAGACAGAAGAACAGGCAAGAGAGACCCTGAGGCGTAATCTGGATGAGATAAACTCCAGGATAGAGGCCACCTGCGCGCGTTCCGCAAGAGAATCGGGCGATATAAGCCTTGTGTTGTCAACCAAATACGTTGACGCAAGCGTCATAAGGCTGCTTTACGGGCTGGGCGTCACCGACATAGGCGAGAACCGCATACAGGACACCCAGCAGAAGCGTGAGCTCCTGTCAGACCTGCCCATCAGATGGCACATGTTCGGCCACCTGCAGCGAAACAAGGTCAAAAAAGCGCTGAAATTCTTTGAGCTGATACACTCGGTAGAAAACCTTGCGCTGGCAGAGGAAATTGACAGGGTCTCCCGGGGCGTTGGCAAGAGGACGAAGCTCCTTGTTGAGGTCAACGTCAGCGGCGAGCCGCAGAAATACGGCCTTGCGCCGGGGGATACGATACCGTTTCTTGAGAGGATAGGCCGGATGCGGGGGCTGGAGGTCATGGGTCTTATGACCATGACGCCGCTGATGGACATTGACAACGTTGACACGGAACTCTGCCGGGGTGTCTACCGGGGCCTGAGACAGCTCTCCGAGGACATTGAGAAAAGGGGTATAGAGGACATAAGGATGCGCCACCTCTCCATGGGCATGACGCAGGACTTTGAGATAGCCGTTGAAGAGGGGTCAAATCTCTTGCGAATAGGTTCCGCCGTGTTCAGGGGAATTTAGTTTATTTTTATGATAGAGACGAAGAAGACTGCGGACGGTATTGTCATCCCCGTAAAGGTACAGCCGGGAGCCAGAAAAGATTGTATAGTAGGCGAGTGGGGCGGCAGGCTGAAGCTGCAGGTCGCGGCGCCGCCGGATAAGGGCAAGGCCAACGAGGCGGTAGTCAGGCTTTTGGCGAAATGCCTGGGTGTTCGGAGGTCGAGCGTCAGCATCGTCTCCGGCGAGACCTCACGCGACAAGAAGATCCTGGTTCAGGGGGCGGTATCTGTAAAGGACGTAGAGGCTCTTTACCAAAGGTAATACTAAACGAGAAACCGGAAGGCTTACATAACTGTCATTCTGTGGGAGGAACGACCGAAGAATCTCCAGGACACTAGATTCTTCGCTGCCCCTTCGCTTTGCTCAGGGCTTCGGCTCAGAATGACGTATCATGATATTTGTGTCCTTTAGAGTTCCCGAAAAATGACTACCGACTATAAATCTACTCTCAACCTTCCCGTCACCAACTTTCCCATGAAGGCGAACCTCGTCAAGAGGGAGCCGGAGATACAAGGAAAATGGGCCGCGGAAGACCTCTATGCCCGTATTCGCAAGGCGGGGGAGGGGAAAGAGAAATACATACTCCACGATGGGCCTCCGTATCCCACCGGCGACCTCCACATCGGCACCGGGCTGAACAAGACACTGAAGGACCTGATTGTAAGGTATAAAACCATGCGGGGTTACGACTCTCCTTATATACCCGGCTGGGACTGCCACGGGCTGCCCATAGAGCACAGGGTGATGCAGTCGCTGGCAAAGGGCAAAGACCCGCAGAAGCTGGATCAGTTGCTTGCGGAGGCGAGGGAGGAATTCAAGAAGACGGGCCAGCTCGGTAAACAGACCCGGAAGACGCTCGCTTCTTTATTGGTTCCGGAAGAGAAGGCCGAGGCGCCCGAGGCCCACCTGGCGGACAAGCCGATGATACGCAGGCTGTGCAGGCATTATGCAGAACTCTACGTCGGCCTCCAGAGGGAACAGTTCAAGTCGCTGGGCGTGTCGGGAGACTGGGACAACCCGTACCTTACCATAAACCCCCGCTACGAGGCGGCCGTCATTGACATCTTTGGGAAGCTGGTGGAGGCGGGCTACGTCTACCGTAGCCTGAAGCCGATTCACTGGTGCACACACTGCGAGACCGCGCTGGCAGAGGCCGAACTTGAATACGCCGATAAGACCAGCCCGTCAATATTTGTAAATTTCAAACTGACCGGCACGGTCAGCGACGTCTTCAAAGATTTCTGCCGAGACCCAAATGAAGAAGATGACGTCGGCATACTGGTATGGACCACCACCCCCTGGACGATTCCGGCCAACATGGCCGTGGCCGTCCACCCGGAGTCGCACTACGTGGCGGTGAGATACACCAACCCGCTGAACCAGAAGAAGACGGTCAGCATCATGGCCCGGGGCCTGGTTGATTCTGTCATGGAAAGGCTCGATATAAAGGACGCCAAAGTCATTGGCTCGGCCCTGGGGAAGGATATCGAAGGCAAGAAGTACGCTTATCCCCTGAGGGACGATCAGGGTACGATAGTCACCGCCAACTACGTAAGCCTTAAAGAAGGCACGGGTTGCGTCCACACCGCCCCCGGTCACGGGCAGGACGACTATCAGACGGGTTTAAAGTATGACCTACCTGTCTTCAGCCCGGTTGATGCCAGGGGCAGGTTTACGGATGATGCGGCCGATTTCATCAGGGGCCAGAAGGTGTATAAGGCGAACCCGGTGATAATCGACAGGCTGGCCGAGCTGGGTGTGCTGGTGCAAAAGACCTCGCTTCAACACTCATACCCGCACTGCTGGAGGTGCAGGCACCCGGTAATCTTCCGTGCCACAAAGCAGTGGTTTATAAGCCTTGAGCATGAAAACCTCAGAAAACGTGCGCTGGAGGCCGTGGAGAGAACCCGGTGGGTGCCCGCCTGGGGCATGGACAGGATGAGCGGCATGCTCCACCAGAGGCCCGACTGGTGCATCTCGCGCCAGAGGTCGTGGGGTGTCCCGATACCGGCCTTCTGCTGCGAGAACGATGACTGTGGAGAGACGCTGCTGACACCGGAGACGGTCTACCACGTCAGGGACGTCTTCCGTGAGAAAGGTTCCGATAGCTGGTTCACGCTGGACGCGGAAGAATTTCTGCCACCCGGCGCAAGCTGCGAAAAATGCGGCGGCAAGAAATTCATGAAGGAGATGGACATCTTCGACGTCTGGTTCGAGTCGGGGTCAAGCCACCACGCAGTGTTACATGGCAATGAGGCATTATCCTTCCCGGCGGATGTTTATTTGGAAGGCACCGACCAGCACCGTGGCTGGTTCCAGTTGTCGCTGCTGCCCTCGCTGGGTGCGTGGGGCTGCGCACCGTTCAAGACGGTGCTGACCCACGGCTTCGTGGTGGACGAAAAGGGCGAGAAGATGTCGAAGTCGAGGGGCAACTTCATCTCGGTCGAAGACGCGCTTGGTCGCTTCGGGGCCGACATGATAAGGCTATGGGTCTCCTCTCAGGACTACAGGCAGGACATAAACACCTCTGTCGCGCTGATGGCCCGGATGTCGGACGTGTACAGGCGCATCCGCAACACCTTCCGCTACCTGCTCGGCAACCTGCACGATTTTGACCCCAGGACCGATAGTGTGGCCTATGATGAACTTCCGGAGATAGACCGCTGGGCGCTGAGCAGGACGCAGGGGCTGGTGCGGTCGGTGACACGCGCCTTTGAGGACTTCGAGTTCCACAAGGTACATCATTCGATTCACAACTTCTGCGCCGTGGATATGAGCGCCTTCTATCTGGACATCCTGAAGGACAGGCTCTACACCGCGGGCAAAAAATCAAAAGAACGCCGCTCGGCGCAGACAGTCATGTATCATATACTGCATACGCTGGCGAAGATATCGGCGCCCCTGCTGGTCCACACATCTGAAGAGGTATGGTCGTTTATAGAGCATAAAGACGAGAATGAGAAGGAGTCGCTGCACAGTATCCACCTCGCCGCCTGGCCGGAGGTAAGGGAAGAGTGGGTGGATGATAAGCTGAACGCACGCTGGGCGACGTTGATGAAGATACGGGAGATAGCCTACCGCTCGCTTGAATGTAACCGTGCCAGGAAACGTATCAGAAGTTCACTTGAGGCGTCGGTAAGCCTGTACGTCACCGACGGCGAGACCTATAAGCTTCTTAAAGACTACGAAGATTTCCTGCCGACATTATTCATTGTGTCCGAGGTGAATCTGTTTGACACTGCACCGCCGAAGGACCTGCTGGAGCGAGAAGGGGCATTCTCACAGGTGCCTCCCTGGGACGACGTCCCCGTTGATAAGCTCAGCGAGAAAATCCCCGCCGACGCGCTTACGCAGGAGGGCGCCGGTGGCGGAGAAGCAGCCGCCCGGAGCGCCCCTTCAAATGTCACCGCGTGGTCCGAGAAATCTACGAACGACAAGTGCGAACGCTGCTGGAACTTCTTCCCCAGCGTAGGCAAGGACCCCAACCACCCCACACTGTGCGCTAGGTGCGTCGGCGTTGTAGAAGCAGGATAGATTAAAAACCCCTGAACCCCGTACTATTACGGTGTGTCAAGACGCACCGTAAGTATTAGCTTCTAACCTTGCAATCCGCGTGAACATGTTTTCGACGAGGAGGTTGATGTTGGCGTTGCGCCGGAGGCCGTCTAACGAGGAATTTATCTCGCCCATTATCTCCTCAACGGTTCTTTCGGAGAGCTGCCGGGCCTTTGCGGCTATCTTGTCACGGTAATCCATGTTGAACAGACCCAGTTCGTCCGCCCCGACCTTGCACAGTAAAACATCCCTGTAAAATTCCAGCATCAGGCACATCCATATCCTGAGGCGCGCGCGGCGGCCCTCAAGGCCCTCGTCTTTATTATAAGGGCACCAGTCCAGCACCTCCTGTGAGACCAGAAAGTTGTCGTCCATGTGCAGCGAGGACAAGCGGTCGAACAGTTTTTTTCTGCGAGTAACGGCCTCTTCTTTTACAAGACGTGCGGCCCAGCCCATGCTGCCGCATGAGGCGCCGGCCAGCCATTCAAGCGCTTCTTTATAACTGTCACCGTCGCTATCTCCTTCTTTGAACACGTCGAGATTTTTCTTAATCAGCTTCTTGAGTGTGGCGGGTTCTATGGGCTGGAACCTGACCACCTGGCAGCGGGAGACGATGGTCCGGGGCAGCCGCGCCAGCGAGGTGGCGGTCAGCAGTATGACCACACCGCGCGGGGGTTCTTCCAGGGTCTTCAGCAGGCAGTTCGCGGCCTCGGCGTTCATCCTCTCGGCGTCTTCTATGACAAATACCCTGCGCCTCGCGCCGTGGGGTTTGAGAACCGCGAGTCTCTCAAGCTCCCTGATGGCCTCTATTTTTATCACCTTGTAATCAAGCGTAATCCAGAAGAGGTCCGGGTTGTCTCCGGAGTCAACCGCCTTGCATGATTCACACTGGTCGCAGGCGTCCGGCGAGGTCTCTTTATCGCTACGGCCACTGCAAAGAAGCGTCTTTACCAGTTCCCTGGCAAAGAGGGCCTTGCCCACGCCGTCGGGACCGCAGAACACGTAGGCGTGCGCCAGACGGCCCCGCGCCAGTACGCTCTGGAAGTGACTGACTGCGTGTGGTTGGGACAGGACTTGTTTAAAGGACATGTTCTAAAGACATTGTTGAAAATGATATGCAGGAAAGTTTTAGGCCGATATGCCTACAGGCAATAGGCGAAGGATTTTTTAGAGATTATATATCTTCCAGCTCTTCCTCGGCGTCGAATATCGCAATCACGTCACCGGCCCTTACCACGTCGCCTTTCTTGGCGACCTTCTCCAATAATCTCCCTGTGGCCGGCGACGGGACGCTGCGGATGCTCTCGTCAACGTTCACCTGAATCCCTATAAAGTCTTCCCCCTTTTCTACCGCATTTTCTTCGTCTACATACCAACCGGACACGGTTGCTTCCTCTATCGCGTGCCCTTCAATGTCAGTATCAGGCAATTCTACCTCAATCCTCATCTGCTCGTAGTCTCCTATCCTATCCAGCATTTACACGAGGCGATAAGAACTCCTTACAAACGGTCCGGACAACACCTCCGAAAAGCCCAATGCCCTTGCCGCTTCCGCGTACTCTTTAAACTCCTCAGGGGTTACGAATCTTTCTACCGGTAGTTGGTCTCTGGAAGGTCTCAGGTACTGTCCGATTGTAATCATCTGGCACCCCACCCGGACAAGATCTCTGAGGACCTCAAGGACCTCTTGCCTCGTTTCTCCCAGTCCGAGCATCAACCCCGACTTGATGCGCATATCCCTGGAGGCATTCTTACACGTCTTGCCTGCAAATTCAAGTACATGGAGGGTTCTTTTATAACGTGCCTCCGGCCTGACCCTGGGGTATAATCGGGGAACGGTCTCGACATTGTGGGCGAAGACGTCGGGCCCCGCTTCCACCACCCTGCGCACGTTTTCCAACACCCCGCCGAAATCAGGTACTAACACCTCTATTCCCAAGTCTTTACATCCCTTGAGCGCATGCACGACCTTGCTGAAATGTACTGAACCACCGTCCGGCAGGTCATCCCTGGTGACCGACGTTACCACCACGTGGCGGAGCCCCAGGGACTGAACGGCCCCGGCAAGTCGCTGGGGCTCGTTGTCTTCTATTCCCCTGACGACATTGATGTCCCCGGTGTCAACAATATCTCTGGGAAGGCCCTTTTTGACACCGCAGAAGCCGCAGTTTCGGGTGCACGTATCTCCAAGGACGATGAAGGTGGCAGTCCCCGCAGCAAAGCACTCCATGGTGTTGGGGCATGACGCCTCCCGGCAGACCGTCTTTAGCCGGTACTTCTCCACCGCGCGCGCTACCCTGCCGGTTGAGCGGCTAATTATCAATCTCTTCTTCAGCCAGGGCGGCAGCCTGGTAACGTCTTTGGAGGCGTGGGTAGTGGTTAGTGAAGCGTTCATAAATTTTCTCTGCCTTGTGTTTTCTTACTGTCTCTTGTGCGCCAGCTTTCGAGGGCCTTCCTGGCCACCTCCACAATGGCCTCCGAAAAGGTGGGATGGACCGGCATACTGCCGGCCAGGTCTTCAAGGCTCATACCCGCCTTCACGGCCAGTGCCGCCTCGCCAATCAAGAAGCTCGCATACGGCCCCAGTATGCAAACTCCCAGGACCTTGTTTGAAGACGCTTCTATCGTCAGTTTCATTATGCCCCCGGTGTCAGCGGAGACCCATGCCTTACCCAGCTGCCGGAACTCTATCATTTCCGCCCTTACGTCAAGCCCGGCCTCTTTCGCCTCACGTTCGGCAATCCCCACTGCGGCTACCTCGGGCTGGGTGAAGACACAGTAAGGGATGACACGGTAGTCCACCACGGAGTCAAGGCCGAGGGCACTTTCCACGGCCACCACTCCCTGCCGGTGAGCCACGTTGGCCAACTGACCCCTGTTGGTAACATCCCCTGCGGCGTAGATGTAGATGTCCGGCTCGCTTGTCCTGCCGCTTGCCCTGCAATGTTCGTCTATCTCTATAAATCCCTGCGGGTCAGTATTGATTCCCGCCTCTTCAAGGCCGAGATTACCCGTGTTAGGTGTCCTGCCCGCGCACACCATTGCCTTTTCCGCCCTCAATGTCTCACCCGCGACGTGTACGCTGACGCCATCGCCGTCCTTTTCGAGGCCGTCTACCGGCCTTCCCGTCATAACCCGAATCCCTGAGCGTGTAAATTCCTTTGCGAGAGCGTTGCCAATGTCAGCGTCTATGTTGTTCAGCAACTGGCCCAACCCCTCTACAATTGTAACCTCTGCGCCGAACTCATTAAACAAATAGCCGAACTCACAACCGATGTAGCCGCCGCCGATGATTATGATGCTTTTCGGTATAGACTCCAGGCCGAGGGCGTGGTCGCTTGTTATCACCCTGTGGCCGTCTACATGTAAGGCGGCGGGGCTTGTTGGATAAGAGCCGGTTGCTATAATTATCCGGCCCGCCTTTAATGACCGCACACCGCCTTTGGGAAGAGCCACCTCAACCTCGTTCCGTCCCGCGAGCCGGCCCCTGCCGCTTACCACCTCCACTCCCGAATCGCCGGTCAGGTCCTGCATGCCCTTACGCAGGGCGTCTACGACCCGGTTTTTTCTCTGCTGGATCCTCGCAAAGTCGAAGGAAGCCCCCTGTACGTCTATTCCCCAGTCGCGGGACCTCTTTATCACTGAAAAAACACCCGCGCTCCTCAGGAGGACCTTGGTGGGTATACAGCCCTTGTTCAGGCATACTCCACCTAAGCTTTCCTGCTCTATGAGGCATACTTTTTGCCCCAGTTGAGCGGCGCGAAGAGCCGCGGCCATACCTGCAGGCCCTGAGCCGAGTATGATAGAGTCTGGCATGTATAAGTTCTTGTGGTTGTGGGCCTTACGGCATAGGCCAAATTGTGTCCGGTTAGCGCTATCCTGATGCCAGCAGTATACTTGTAGTCCAAAACCTTGTCAAGAAGATGCCGGAAAGGATGGTTTAGCCCGCTTGTCCGGGGCTACACGCTTGCGGCTGGATGCTTCTATGTCTTTAAGCTATAATTAGATAAACGTAGGCAAACTGGGATTTTTCCGCTTGCAGAAGGCCTTAAATGTAAGGGGCCGTGCGGGGGAGTAATGCGGGGGGGGGGTAAAAGGTACTTGACAAACATCGGTGTTTTGTGTACATTTCGTTTACTTGTCGGTTTCGCTCTGGAATCATGTAATGCCCGGCCGCCGTCTTGTGAGCGGGCAGCAGCTTTCCCTGATTGATGCCTATTCTTTAAACTTCCTAAAATCTGACATGGTCAACTCCTTTTAAAGACGATGGTAGGGTAAATCCAGTCCGGCTTTTTAGATTCAAGAGCGTTGTTTTATTTTCTTATTTAAAAAAACCCTTAAGAACTATCTTGTACGCACCCCAGATTTCAGATTACCAAGACCGTTAATAAAGGTGTGTTTCATTACGTATATACAGCGTATCTTATTGAATAGTACCAAGTGAAGTTGCTTGATACACCGGACGGACGGTATGGACTATCAGGAGTGCTTATTTTCAGGGGCAATAAACACAAAAATATCACCTGTTTCTTAGAGAGGATACATATTCCCCCGACTTTCTTTCCCGGATTCCCCTTTTGAAATCTGCATTTAGAAGGACCTGAGCGGTATTAAATAACTTACAAGGCGCCATAATGCCTGAAAAACTTTTTATAATAGACGGCCATTTCCATTGCTATCAGGCCTACTACGCCATCTCCGACCTGACCAGCCCGGACGGTACGCCTGTAAATGCCGTATACGGCTTTGTCGGTATGCTGAAGAAGCTTATCAGGGAACAAGGTCCGGAATACCTGGTGGTGGCGTTTGACACAAAGGGTCCCACGTTTCGTCATGAACGGTACGTTGAGTACAAGGCGCACAGGAAGGAAACGCCCGATGACCTTATAGTGCAGATACCGCTGATATTTAGGATATTGGAGGCCTACGGGATACCCTTTTACTCCTGTGAGGGCTATGAGGCCGACGACATTATAGGCACGCTCGCGAGGCAGGCGTCTGAAAAGAACATTGAGACCTATATCGTAACCTCGGATAAAGACATTGCACAGCTCATTGATTCATACGTAAAGGTGTACAACCTGAAGAAAGACAAGACGCTCGACCTTGAGACCCTTAAAAAGGAAAAGGGTATAACGCCCGCGCAGGTGAGGGACATGCTGGCCCTGATGGGAGATAGCGCGGACAACATACCGGGGGTGCCCGGCATCGGCCCGAAGACGGCGCTGGAACTTATCAACAAATGGGGTTCGTTGGAGGGCATACTGGACCATCTGGACGGTCTCAACGGCACGAAGCGCATGGAGAAGATTAGGGATAAACTGCGCGCGTCAGAGGAACAGGCCCGTTTATCAAAGGAGTTGGTGACTATAGCGGTAGACGTACCGGTCAAGTTGGACCTGGAGGCAAGCCGCATGGACGGTACGAATGAGGAGGAACTGAGGGAGCTGTTCAAGGAATTCGGTTTCAACAGCTTTCTGGCGCAGATGACGTCGTCAACTGAGGTGAAGAAGGCGGATTACCACGTTGTCAACACTCCCGAACTGTTTCGCAGGTTTCTCGGTGATTTATCGGGTCAAGAGACGTTCGCCTTCGACCTGGAGACTACGAGTCTCAGCGTCGTTGAGGCCAGGATAGTAGGTCTTTCCTTCGCGTGGAAGGAAGATGAGGCGTACTACGTCCCGCTGATGGCGCCTGACGGAAAGACTTTGCCCGAACAGGAGGTCCTCGACAGCCTGAAGCCGCTTCTGGAGGCCCCTGAAATAAAAAAGACAGGGCAGAATCTTAAGTATGATTGCGCCGTCCTGAAGAACTATGACATAGAGCTAAGAGGCATAGCCTTTGACACAATGGTGGCCTCTTATCTCCTCAATCCTACTCGCAGAAGGCACAACCTCGATGAACTGTCCATGTACTACCTGGCACATAAGACGATACCGATAACCGAGCTGATAGGCCAGGGCAAGTCTCAACTCACAATGGACCTGGTGGGTCTCGAAAAGACGGCCGAATACGCCTGTGAGGATACTGACATAGCATACTGTCTCGCCTGCCGGATGAGGCCACTCCTGGAGGAAAACGGTCTTATGGAACTGTTTGAGACCGTAGAGATGCCGCTGGTGGGCGTACTGGCTGAAATGGAGCATACGGGGATAAAGGTGGACGTCAGGCTCCTTAAAGATATGTCCGGGGGTTTGGCAAAGGGACTCTCAGCGCTTGAGGAAGAGATATTTGGCCTGGTGGGGGAGGAGTTCAACATAGATTCCCCCAAGCAGGTGGCCCGGATACTCTTTGAGAAGCTCGACCTCACGCCGCTGGCGAAGACGAAGACGGGTCCGTCTACGGATGCTAGGGTGCTGGAACTACTGTCAAAACAACATCCACTGCCCGCCTTGCTGTTGGAGCGCAGGCGGCTGAGCAAACTGAAGTCCACGTATGTAGACGCCCTGCCGAAAATGGTAAGCGCTAAAACGGGAAGGGTGCACACCTCCTTTAATCAGACCGTTACTTCTACGGGGAGACTTTCTTCAAGTGACCCCAATCTTCAGAATATACCCGTACGCAGCGACCTGGGCAGGCAGATTCGACGTGCCTTTATACCTTCGCGAGACGACCTTATATTCATGTCGCTTGACTATTCGCAGATAGAGCTGAGGATCCTGGCGCATTTCTCCGAAGACCCCGCGCTGGTCAAGGCGTTTAAGAACGACCAGGACATCCATGCGTCGGTGGCCTCTGAAATCTACTCAGTCGGGCTGGATGCCATCACCCCTGAGATGAGAAGGGCCGCGAAGGTCGTCAATTTCGGAATTGTTTACGGGCTAAGTGCGATGGGGCTTTCAAGGGACATTGGGATGACGTTGAAAGAGGCCGGCGCGTTTATCGAGTCGTACTTCCAACTGTTCGAGGGCGTCAGGCGCTTCCGCGACGACGCCGTAGAAGAGGCCCGGGAGAGGGGCTACGTCGCCACCATCCTTGGAAGGAGGCGGCCCGTTATAGGGATTAATGCGCAGAATAAGCATAAGAGGTCTCTGGCCGAGCGTGTGGCTATAAACACTATAATTCAGGGCTCTGCCGCCGACCTGATAAAGGTTGCCATGAACAGAAGTTCCGCGAGGCTGAAGGAGACGGGTTCAAGCGCCAGGATGCTATTGCAGATACACGACGAGCTTCTCTTCGAGCTGCCGGAGAAGGAACTGGATGACACCAGGGCAGTCGTTGAAAAGGAAATGATACAGGCCCTTGAACTGCGGGTGCCCATAAAGGTTAACGTGAAGACGGGTAAGAATTGGCTGGAAGTGGAGTAATAACCCCACGGCATGGAACCCACAGGGTAATAGGCATCATGGGTGGCGTTGCCAGCGGCAAGACCACCGTTGCGGAGATGCTGGGCTCGTTTGGCGTGAAGGTCGTTGACGCTGACAAGATTGGCCACGGATTGTTGAGCAAGCCGGAAATCAGGGAGAAACTGGTCAGGAAATGGGGTGAAGGGATACTGGATGAGGGAGGTGAGGTAGACCGCGGTAAGCTTTCGAGGCTCGTATTCTCGGACGCGGAAGCCCTGGGTGAACTGAACGACATACTTCACCCTTTGATACTTGAGGTCATCCGCCGTGAGATTGCGAGTGAGGAGGCGAAGGGTGATGCAAGGGCTGTCGTGCTGGACGCCGCGCTTCTGCAGGAGACGGGGCTGACCGGCCTCTGCGACCTCCTCGTCTTTGTAGTGGCGGAGGACAGTGTAAAGAGGGAGAGGGCCGTGAAACATCGGCACTGGGACCCCGAAGACGTGGCCAGGCGGGAACGCTTTCAGGCCTCAGCGGAAGAGAAAAGAAAGATTGCTCACTACGTGATTAACAACAACTCTTCAAAGGAAGAGACTCTCAGGCAGGTAAGAGAGTTTTTGGACAGGTTTGTTTTATAAGGTGATTTTGGAGGAATGTAATGGCAGTTAAACAACAAAAAAGCAGTACCGCTGTACAAGAGGTGCCGGAAGTGCCGGAAGCGCCGAAAGCGCCGGAAGCGCCGAAAGCGCCGAAGAAAGGTTCTCAGGCAAAGGAAGAGCTTCACATCCGTGAGCTCCAGAAGATGACCATGAAGGAACTCCAGACGCTGGCCAGGAAGGAGTGCGTCAAAGAGTACCAGGGTCTTAAGAAACAGAACCTAATCTTCAAGATACTTAAGGACCGTGTCACGCAGAATGGCCTTATGTTTGGCGAGGGTGTCGTGGAGGTCTTGCAGGAGGGCTTTGGGTTCCTACGCTCCCCTGACTACAACTACCTGCCGTGCCCTGACGACATTTATATCTCCCCTTCCCAGATACGGCGGTTTGGGATAAGGACAGGCGCCGTGGTATCGGGTCAGATACGGCCGCCGAAGGAGAACGAGAGGTATTTTGCACTCCTGAAGGTGGAGGCCATAAACTTCGAAGACCCCGAGCTGATGAGCGACAGGATAATCTTCGACGACCTGACGCCTCTGCACCCGGATGAGCGGTTAATACTGGAGACCTCTACCAAGGTGCTGGAGACAAGGATAATTGACCTTATCACCCCGATCGGTAAGGGTCAGAGGGGCCTTATTGTGTCGCCGCCCCGCGCAGGGAAGACCGTGCTGCTGCAAGAGGTGGCCAATGCGGTCAGCAAAAACCACCCCGAGGTGGTACTCATAATCCTCTTGATAGATGAGAGGCCTGAGGAGGTTACCGAGATGCAGCGGGCCACGCAGGCGGAGGTGATAAGCTCCACGTTTGACGAGCCGGCCAGCCGCCACGTTCAGGTCGCGGAGATAGTTATCGAGAAGGCAAAGAGGATGGTCGAGTGCGGTAAAGACGTTCTGGTACTGCTTGATTCGATAACCCGGCTCGGGCGGGCCTACAACACCGAGGTGCCGCACAGCGGGAAGATACTCTCAGGCGGTATAGACGCAAGCGCGCTACAGAGACCCAAGAGGTTCTTTGGCGCCGCCAGGAACATAGAAGAGGGCGGGAGCCTTACCATAGTCGCCACCGCCTTGATAGATACCGGCAGCCGTATGGACGACGTCATCTATGAAGAGTTCAAGGGTACAGGCAACATGGAGCTCCACCTGGACAGAAAGCTGGCGGACCGCAGGCTGTTCCCCGCGGTAGACATCACGCGCTCCGGGACACGTAAGGAAGAGCTGCTTCTTGACCCTGAAGAGCTCAAGAGAATCTGGCTGCTGAGGAAGGTGCTGAGCGACACCAGCACGGGGGACGCCATAGAGCTGCTCAGGGATAGACTGGCAAAGACGAGGTCAAACGCGGAATTCCTGATGGGTCTGAAGATATAACACGCGACATGCCGTTCCCGTATCGGGCCAGGGGGGTCTTAACCCCGGTGTGCCTTGCCCCTTAAGTAGACAAGGAGTATAGAGACGTCTGCGGGGGATATGCCCGATATGCGGGAGGCCTGCCCAAGGGAGGCCGGTCTGACACAGCTGAGTTTCTGACGGGCCTCATTTGCCAGCTCCGGTATCTTACCGTAATCTAACCACGAAGGGATGTTAAGTGTCTCCATCTTTTTAAATCTCTCGACCTGGGCCAATTGCCTCTGTATGTAGCCCTCGTATTTTACCTCTATTTCTACCTGTTCTCTGACGTCTTGCGGCAGACGCATCGCCTGAAGCTTATGCTGTGAGCCCAGTTCAGTTAAGTGGTCGAAATGGGTCTCCGTTTTCCTGAGGATCTTTTCCAAGGACTCCCCACGGTAGAGATTTTCCCTAAGATACGCCCTTGTCTGGTTTATTAGTGATTCTTTTTCTTCAAGGGCCTGCCACTGCGGGTCGGAGATGAGCCCGAATTGGTGGCCATACCTCATGAGCCTCCTGTCAGCGTTGTCCTGCCTGAGTATCAGCCTGTACTCGGCCCTGGACGTGAACATCCGGTAAGGCTCCAGAGTGCCCTTTGTTACAAGGTCGTCTATCAGCACGCCGATGTACGCCTCTGAGCGGTCGAGTATAAACGGCGGCTTTCCCTGCAGCTTCAGAGCGGCGTTTATACCGGCCATTATCCCCTGCGCCGCGGCCTCTTCGTAGCCTGAGGTGCCGTTTATCTGACCCGCGAGGAACAGGCCCTCCATCGCCTTGGTCTCCAGATCCGCCTTTACCTGGGTGGGAGGCACAAAGTCATACTCTACGGCGTATCCATGACGCACGATCCTTGCCCGCTCAAGTCCCCGTATGGAGTGGACGAACTCTTCCTGCACGCTAGGGGGCAGGCTGGTAGAGATGCCGTTACAGTAGACCTCGTCGCTGTCAATCCCCTCCGGCTCGATGAATATCTGGTGCGCGTCCTTATCGGCGAAACGTGAGATCTTGTCCTCTATGGACGGGCAGTAGCGCGGCCCCGTGCCCTTTATCTGTCCGGTGTACAGGGGTGAACGGTTCAGGTTGTCTCGTATAATCCTGTGCGTGCCGGGGTTTGTGAACGTGATGTGGCAGGGTATCTGGGGTTGTGTTATTTCGGCGGTGGAGAAGGAAAACGGTTGGGGGGTCTTGTCGCCGTACTGTGGCGTCAGCTCTTCAAATGGTATCGTCTTGCGGTCAAGCCTGGGTGGGGTGCCGGTCTTTAGTCGCCCCAGTTGAAGACCAATGGCCCTGAGGGAGTCAGACAGGTTCTCGGCCGATGACTCTCCGGCCCTGCCGCCGGGCTCCATAGAGTCGCCTATGTGGACAAGCCCCTTCAGGAACGTGCCGGTTGTGATTATAACCGCATCGGCACGGTATTCAGCCCCGGAACCACCAACCACGCCCGCTATCTTTGACCCTCTCGTTAAGAGCGAATCTACCGTATCCTGACAGATAGTGAGATTTTCCTGCGCCTCCAGCCTTCTTCGCATCTCTTTCTTATACAGATGCTTGTCGGCCTGCGCGCGGGGCGAGCGGACGGCCGGGCCTTTGCTTGTGTTTAGCATGCGGAACTGGATTCCGGTGGCGTCAATGACCTTTGCCATCTCCCCGCCGAGAGCGTCTATCTCACGCACAAGCTGTCCCTTGGCCAGGCCCCCGATGGCCGGATTACAGGGCATCTGTGCGATAGTGTCGGGGTCAATGGTAATGAGGACGGTGTGAATGCCCATGCGCGCCGCGGCCAGCGCCGCCTCACAACCCGCATGCCCACCCCCGACGACGATTATGTCACAGTCATTGACCATAATAAGAATCTAACGTAAAATCTGAAAATATCAAGCGGGGTGCGTATTTTCGGTATTTATGGATGGCAGGCAGGTCATGGTTACGCCACAACCTTATAAGTGGTGTGAGTGAAGAAGCCCTGATGGGCCTTCTTGTGGTTTTAAACGCTGATTGGAGGCCGTGAGGTCATAGTCTAATAATATTTGATAGAGAACGCCCCGGACTCACCGCGAGGCTCTTCCCGGGTGACGTCAACCTTGCTTACGATGGCGCCGGGAGGGCCTTTCTGGCACCACTTTACCATCTCTTCGACATCACTGCGGTCGCCCTCAAACACGGCCTCTACCCGGCCGTCCCGGCAATTTTTGACCCATCCCGCCAGCCCCAGGGCTGCGGCCATGTTGTGGGTTGTAGCCCTGAAGAACACGCCCTGAACACTGCCCTCAACATAGACGTGGGCCCTGACCCATTGGTCTTTAGACATTTTAGCGACAGTCTACAAAGCGTCTACTGATTCTGGTACACGTGTGCGCTGTCCGCGGCGGACGGCAGATACGAAAGCCCCAGATAAGTAAAGACGACGGCCAGGAAGGCCACTATGAGGCATATACTCTGTATAACCGGCCTTTTCTCCTTCGATATCATCTGCATCTTTGGCAATACCAGCGGAGAGTGCAGGTAAACGAGGTAGATAAGCCAGGTAATCAGCGACCAGGTCTCTTTCGGGTCCCATGACCAGTACGTGCCCCAGGCCTTGTTGGCCCAGACAGCACCTGTGACCATACCCAGCGTCAGGAACGGGAAGCCGAAGGCGACGATCTTGTAAGAGAGGTTTCCG
The DNA here is from genome assembly GCA_030598065.1 of Planctomycetota bacterium. Classification (GTDB taxonomy): domain Bacteria; phylum Planctomycetota; class Brocadiia; order Brocadiales; family Bathyanammoxibiaceae; genus Bathyanammoxibius. Next base: position 24,373 of record JAUVQR010000001.1, read on the forward strand.
AAATCGATGCCCGAATCGGCAGCTATAAGTGTTCCGCTCGGCCTTGTCCTCCCAACCAGGTACAGGATGGCCGTTAGGAACGATATGCCCAGCGCGGCGTAACCGATGAAATAGGTAATGACGTGCACGGTTAGCCAGTTGCTCTGCAGTGCCGGCATCAGCGGCCTTATGGTCTCGTCGGACGTGGAGGCGTACAGCAAGGTGAGCATTATCATCACCGCGGCCAGCGCCCCTACTATCCTCAGGCTGTACATGTACTCAAGGATCAGGTACACAAGGCCTACCGACCAGGCATAGAATATGAGTGATTCATAGAGATTGGAAAAAGGCGCATGGCCGGCCTCCATCCACCGGTTTATCACCAGTACGGTGTTCAGGGCGAAACCTACGATAAATATGGCGAGCGCCGCCCTGCGAATTATGTCGGGCTTCCATATCTCCTTCATCACGCAGGCGACAGAAGCCACTATAAATGCCAGTAAAGCGACATTAATGGTAACGTATCCCATTCTATTTTTCCTCCTCCTCTGCCTTCTTCGCCTGACTTCTCCGCTTTCTCAGCAGCGGCTTTAGGTAGAATATAAAGATTATACCAAAACACAATGTAGAAAATCCCGTATAAACCATCGCAATTCCAGGGTCGCGAGCCACCTGAAGGCCCGAGATCTTGGGGTTCTCGGGGTCATAACTTGACTGGTAGAACGAAAAACCGCCGTATTTCAGGGGGTCGTTGACCTCTATGGTCTTTTCCAGAACGACCTCACCGCCATCTATGACCCTGAGCGTGCTCTTCCAGTCCTTGATATTTTCCCCAAATTGCTCGTAAAGTAAAAAGAAATTTCCGTCCAGATACGGAGTGGGCTGCTTCGCGTCTGCGAATATCCAGTTCTCCAGCGGTCCGGCGGGTCCGTTCACCTCCACGTGCAGGGCGGGTTTATTTAACTCGTCGGAGCGGTTTACGACCGACTGCTTGAGGCTGAAATGCGGGTAAAATTTCGATACGGCCAGAACGTGGTCTGTATCGCCGATAGCGTATTTTTTCTCCAGTTCCCAGTCCGTCGTCTCTACCACCTTGTTATCTTTTATGAACGTAAAGACTCTTTTGTTGTCCGGGCCCTGGAGTATCCTTATGTGCTGACTGACGAAGGAGGTCTCTTTAGGCACGATACAGGTGAGTTTTAGGCCCTTGTTCTTGGTTGGGTGCATCTTGTCCCAGTCGGGGAAGTTGGCGAATACCCAGCGTGCTTCAGTGGCCTCAGGTCCCTTCAGTTCTATCCGCACGGCGGGGTTTACCGGCTGCTGCTGGCTCAGGGGCAGGTCTTTTCTGGTAAAGTTGAGCGTGAGTTCCAAGAACTTTATGTCGTAGCCTTCGATGCTGACGCTCTTCCCTATCTCTACAGGGAACGTCTTCGTAACCTTCTTTTCTTCAACGGTCACGGTGAGCGAGGGCTTTTCTTGCGCCACCACCTGGGTGGCCGCCTTGTCGAGCGCCTCCGCGGAGTTAAACCACTGGTATTCCAGCTTCAAATCCCTCTTGGCGTCTACGTATGAATTCCGGTCCTTCGCCACCAGCCATCCCTCTACGGCGACGTCCTTTGAAGCGTAAAGCTGGACGAAGATGGCCGGGTTTTCCACGTCGTCGGAGCTGTTCACCGCTTCTTCAAGTAACGCCGCGTCGGGGTAGTACTCCTTTATCGTCACGGTGTACGGGCTCTTCGGGACCGCTTGAACCACGCCGATGTCCACAGGCAACACCTTCTCACGGTGCTGGTCCTTGATATAGGTGACGAAGTCAAACTTTCCGGGGTGCTTTTCGGTGATGAATTTTACCAGTTCCAGCTCGAAGGGTAGTTGCATGATCGAGGCGTCCCTCTTCTGAAACTGGTGCACCCTGTCCCCCTCGGCTATCCAGATTACGCCCTTGTGGCCGAATTTCAGGCCGATTATGCTGCCTATCAGGATGAGTATTATGCTGATGTGCGTGAGCAGGAAACCCATCTGCAGCAGATCCCCGCGCCAGCGCTCAATCGTGCAACAGCTAAGGTTGGTGCAGAGCAGCACGAGCAGCAGTATAAACCCGTAGGATTGGAAGATGCAGTTCAGCTGGAGAAGCTGCACGATTGAGGCAAGACCCTCTCCGTACCGGGAGATGTACTCCTGGGGGAGCTTGTCCTGGACAATGAACGTACCCAGTACGCAGGCTAAGGCCATAAGAAAAATCAACACTACAGCCAGCTTTACTGAGACAAATGTATTCCAGAGGAGGCTATTCTTAGCAGAAGCCTCAGCGTTTTTCACAACCTTAGCCATAAAAACAATTCTCTTACGCCTCTGAAGAACATCGGACGGCACCAGACCCCCCGGTTTGCGGGGCCCTGTGCTATCCTGAACGCATTCCCTAGCCGCCCTCTTCAGTGGCTATAAGCAGAAATTCTACCCTTCTATTCTTTCTCTTACCGTCCTTAGAGTTGTTGTCCGCTATCGGACGGTTTGGACCATAGCTTACAATGTATACGCGGCTTGTGTCTACCCCGCCCTGCCCGGTGATGTATTCAAAGACGCTGAGCGCCCTGCCGGCAGCAAGATGGTGGTTAGAATTCCACAGATACTTTGTCTTTACTATGGGGTCTGAGTCCGTATTGCCTACTATACGGATGCTCTCGCCGGGGCGTGCCTGCAGATGTTCCGCAATCTTTTTTAAGGCCACCTCTCCCTCGGGCTTGACGCTTGCCATGCCGGAGTCGAAGAGTATCATTTCCGGGAGCTGAATCACCGGACCCTCCGGCGTCTGTCTCACGGAGGCGCCGCCACCTATCGCCTTGGCAAGCTTGTCCAGCTCGGCCAGCAGCCTCGCCCTCTCTTCCGATTCCCTGGTCGCCCTTTCCTTGTAGGTGGCCGCCTCACGGTTGAGCATGTCTATCTCTTCGGCCTGGTCTCTGATGGTTATGGCCTGGCGGCGGTTAAGGCCTCTCAGCTCTTCCGTCTCGGCGCACCCCACGGCCATCCCCGCAAACACGGTGGCAAGAAAAAGCTTTAAATAAAGTGAAGTTTTACCCATATCGTTTTCCCCGCGCTTCGTTTGTATTCTTACCAACCCTCACCAACAGGACTGAAACCTGTGTATTGTATCCTTTCCCTGGAACAGATGGAAAGGAATGGAATTTTCTTCAACTACCCGGCAGGCAGCAAGGCTTTTTAACGGAAAGTCGTCTTTCGGGAGAACGCACCACGGAGCCCCGTGTCGCCTTTGTCGCTACGACACAAGGGTTTAACGTGTCTTGCAGGTCTTGCAGACTATTTGTCACTCCCAGATACATGCTACAAGACAAATATATCACCATGGAA
>JAUVQR010000289.1 GCA_030598065.1 Planctomycetota bacterium
AGTTTGCGCTGCCAACTGCCGCTTACAACGTAAGCGGGGAGTATGCAATGGTGAAAGCGGCAGCAAAAAAGGGATACATTGACGAGGAGCGCGTTGTCATGGAAATCATGACCTCTATAAAGAGGGCGGGTGCAGACATGATACTTACAGACCATGCGAAAGATGTTGCAAGGATGCTGGAATAATTGAGGTCAGAGGAGCTTTTTGAGGAGTCGAAGAAGTACCTTGTGGGAGGTGTCAATTCTCCTGTCAGAGCGATGAAGCCCTACCCCTTTTTCACCGAACGTGGCGAGGGATGCAGACTCTACGATGCAGACGGCCGCTCCTATATAGATTATTGCCTTGCATACGGGCCGCTCATACTCGGGCATGCCTATCCAAAGGTAGCAGAGGCGGTAAAGGCCCAGATAGAACATGGGAGCGCATACGGCACGCCCACCGAGCTGGAACTCAATTTCGCGAAGAAGGTTATGGAGGCAGTACCGAGCGCAGAGATGGTGAGGTTCGTGAACACCGGAACCGAGGCGACCATGGGGGCCATAAGGCTTGCCCGCGGCTACACAGGAAAAAACAAGATAATAAAATTCGAGGGCGCGTTTCACGGCGCTCACGACTACGTCCTAGTCAAGGCAGGAAGCGGTGCCACAACCCACGGCATGCCCACGTCGGCAGGCGTGCCGGAAGACACGACCAAGAACACCATAATTGTACCATTCAATGACGAGTCTGCCGTGGAAAACGCATTGAAGGACGAGGACACAGCGGGCATAATCCTCGAGCCCATTATGGGCAATGCCGGATGCATAATGCCGAAGGACGGCTACCTGAAATTCTTGAGAGAGGCAACTGCCGACAAGGATGTCCTTTTGATATTCGATGAAGTCATTACCGGGTTCAGGCTTGCATATGGCGGGGCCCAGGAGCACTACAACGTCGCTCCGGACATCACAACCCTGGGAAAGATTTTAGGAGGGGGCCTCCCGATAGGGGCGATAGCCGCGAGCCGTGAGATTATGGAGAACATGGCTCCACTGGGCAAGGTGTACCAGGCCGGTACCTTCAATGGAAATCCCATTTCTATGGCTGCGGGCCTTGCAGCGATAACCGAGTTAGAGGATGGCCGCGTCTACAAAAAGGTGAATGCCCTCGGCGAGAGGATGCGCAGGGGACTTGAGGAAGTTGCCACCGACCTGGGAATCGAGGCAAGGGTCTATGGCATAGCGTCCATGTTTCAGATGTATCTTACAGGCGAGGACGTGGTGGACTACCAGACTGCCCTTAAAGCCGATAAGGACCTCTTCCTGAGTTTCCAGCAGGAACTTCTGAAAAGAGGCGTCTTTTTCCCGCCCTCCCAGTACGAGTGCAATTTCATATCGTATGCCCACGGCGAAGAAGAGGCCGAAAAGACATTAGAGGCAGCTGAAGACGCTTTAAGAGGGCTTTAAGTTAGGGGCGCATGGATGAAATACATAATTGGTACCAGAGGGAGCAGGCTGGCTTTGCGACAGTGTGAAATCATTTCAGAGCTTCTAAAAGAAAAATACCCTGACATCGAGTTCGAAACACGGACGATAAAAACAACCGGTGATAAAATCAAGGACGCTCCACTCGCGAAAATCGGGGGCAAGGGCCTCTTCGTAAAGGAGATAGACGAGGCAGTGGTAAGAGGGGAAGTGGACTTTGCTGTCCATAGCATGAAGGACGTGCCAACGGAAATGCTGGACGAACTGGAAATTGTAGCTACTCCGGAAAGAGAGGAGGTAAACGATGCCCTGATATCAAGGGGTGGCCTTCTCCTCGAAGAACTCCCGAAAGGTGCAGTGGTTGGCACCAGCAGCATCAGGAGAAAGGCCCAGCTAACTGCTCACAGACCAGACTTAAAGGTAGAGGACGTGAGGGGCAACGTGGATACTCGAATAGCGAAGGTAGAAAAGGGCCAGTATGACGCGATAATAATGGCAAAGGCAGGTCTTAAAAGATTGGGGTTTGAGAAGCACATAACGCAGGTGCTACCCACCGAGATTTTCAAACCCCCTGTTGGACAGGGCGCGATTGCGGTTATAGCGAGAGGGGATTTTTCAGGGCTGGAGCACCTGCGCGCGATAAATCATCGAGAAAGCATGCTGGGGGTTCTGGCAGAGCGCGCCCTTTTAGAGACACTCGGAGGGGGGTGCCAGGTGCCAGTTGGCGTGGAAACAAGAATAGACAAGAACATGCAGATAAGCGCGGCCGTAATCTCACCTGATGGAAAAAAGAAGATTGAAGTAACAGTGGAAGGAGATCCTAAAACTGCGCAGGAGATAG
>JAUVQR010000297.1 GCA_030598065.1 Planctomycetota bacterium
TGAGGACGGCAAATTAGAGTCTGACCGAGACATCCCCAAATTAGAGTCTGAGCGAGATTATATCCAATGGTGAAGGCACGATGGGCAAACTGATTACGGATAAAACACCAAAGAAGTCAGAAAGAAAAAGCCCGATTGCTAAAAATCGTGCAATTGAACTCTACGTAGGACGGTGCAAGTATGTCCTACTTATAGAAAGCCGTTTGATTTGATAGCCGAAGGGGTTATCCCGCCTTGGTTTGACCCTTTTGGGACCCTTTCGGCCTGTTACTGAGAAGGTATAGGGGACCGGGGAAAAACTCTAACAGCAATACGGCTAAAGGGACTCACTGTGCCGTGTGGTCATCGCCAGGACTTCCGGTATACGCCACCCTGTGCGTTGTAGCGGCGTAAGATTCCACGGCTTTTCCCGTCCCGAACCTCCACTTCTCCTGCCCTGTGGCGGAATCCACGGCATAGAAATTATTGTCCCAACTCCAGACATACACCATCCCGTCAGCCACGGCGGGTGAAGAGTCCACGTCATTTCTCGTCTTGAACCTCCACTTTTCATGGCCTGTAGCCGTGTCTACAGCGTAGAGGTAGTCGTCATTGCTTCCTACATATACCGTCCCGTTTACCACGATGGGGGAAGAGTCCACAATGCCTCCCGTCTTGAAGCGCCACTTTTCCTCACCCGTTCTTGCGTCCAGCGCGTAGAGGTTGTTATCGCAGCTCCCGACATATACCAGCCCATCAGCCACCGAGGCAGACGGGCTGAACCAGTACCCACTACTGAATCTGGACACTGCAGTTCCCCAGTGGTCGTAATGCCCCGATATAAAAAGGAATCCTAAAATGCTCCCAACCAGGCAGGCACCTACGGCCGCCCCGGCTATTATCATTACCCTCTCTACCCTCGGTTTCTTGCTCCATTTTCCCGCTTTACCCTTATTTGGTCCTTGCGGGTTGGTCTCGTCTGTAATTACCTCCTTCTTAGCCCTATTCCCCGCCACTCTATGCATTACCTCACAATGTGTTTATGAATCAATAGCGAACCTTAGTCACTTTGCAGAAAACCACGCATCTCTTTTTTTAAAGGGCCTTTGAAGGCCCAATTCCGACCTTATGGTAATTACGGGTTGTGAAGGGGTGAAGAGTGCCGCTTGGCTGGGGAACCAGGATTCGAACCTGGACAAACAGATTCAGAGTCTGTCGTGCTACCATTACACTATTCCCCATACAGTTTCTGGTTTGCGCTAAGAAGCTAACAAAAAGGGCGGGACGAGTCAAGGCGTTTCAACGTCTTGGTCGATGCCGAAGGCATCTCGCATCAACCGGAAAATATCTGTGTTGTCCATGCGACCGTTGACCGCTTCGGCCCCGGGACCCTGGGCCCAGATGGGGACGTCCTCCGCCGTGTGGTAATCATGTGCCCACTTCGTCTCCGCCTTGTTTCCCCGCTTGGGCAAAAAACCTCTTGGCCCGGTCACCGCAAGACCACCGGTCTCGTGGTCTGCCGTGACTATCAACAGTGTCTCATCAGCCAGGCCGTTCGTATCGAGCCATTCCACTACTGCGCCCACCGTCTCGTCAAAGGCGACGGTATCATAGAGCACCGCCCTGCTGTCATTGTTGTGCCCGGCGTGGTCTATGCGACCACCCTCTATTATCAGAAAAAACCCGTCGGCGTCTCTGGACAGCAGTTCCAGGGATTTCAGGGACATCTCTATAAGTGACGGCTCGTCCATCCTCCTGTTCATAGCGTAGGACATGTGACCCGTGTCGAACAGCCCCAGCAGCTTATCCGTGTCCGATGTGTCCGCGGCCTGCAGCTCTTCTTTTGTAAAGACCACTTTATACCCCGCGTCTTTCGCCTCTTTAAGGGGTAAGGTGGTCCAGACCCGCAGGCCCCCGCCCATAACCACGTCCGGCTGTGAGTCGTGCAGGTAATCCTCCACGATGGCCTTGGTGTGTCGCCGCGAGTCATCGTGCGCAGCGAACGCGGCCACGGTGGCGTCGGTGACTTCGGTGGTTGTCACGAGCCCCGTTGACCTGCCCACGTCCTTTGCCATCTCAAGTATGGTCTTGTATTCCTCTCCACTGACGGACTGCCCTATGACGCCGTTCACGGTCTTATGCCCGGTGGCCATCGCGGTGGCGGCGGCCGCCGAA
>JAUVQR010000359.1 GCA_030598065.1 Planctomycetota bacterium
CTTTATCGCGTCTATCTCCTCAGCGACCTTCATTGTGCCGATCTCTGCGGCAAAGGCCGCGCCCGTCCTGCCAGCCACTATTATGGCGGTCATGAGGGGGCCCAGCTCCCTGACAACAGACAATCCCACCAGGTCGGCCACGTATATGTCGGCCCCAAACTGCTTGAGCTGAATGGCGGCCTGAAAGGCCATTATCAAACCGACGAGAAAGCTGATAAGCAATACTATCGGTATGGCGTCTATCCCCACCCTCTCCATGTAGAGAAAGACCTCGTTCCACCTTACCTTGTTCGGATGGCTGATGGCGTAACCGAGCCCTATGGTAATGTCTCCCAGATACGCGCAGACAAATACCACGTCCTTGTAAAACCTTATGCTGGCCTCGCCCACCTGCAGGAAGAGCCCCGGCCGTCTTTCCTTTATCCGTGGCTTGTGTTTTAGTAACACGTCCAGGTTGAGCACGCCGAACAGGCCCTGAATCTCGGATTTGACATTGGCAAACGTTACGTGAGAAAGACCCGTCTTTTCTATGTTTGCCTTCTCCTGGGCGACAACGGCGGCAGCGGTGCTGTCAAAATAGCCAATCCCTCTGAAGTCAAACGTTATCTTCTTGGCAAGCTTCCCTGACAGATGTTTCTTCAGGTCGGCTAAGAAGAGGTGGGTGTTCACCGTGGACAAATCCCCGCTGAACCTCAGAAGCAGATGCAGAGGTCCCCTCTCTACCACCTCGATTTTATAGCCAGAAGGCGCCTTGGCTTTTCTCATCCGGTTGGAACCACTACCTTTTCAAAATTGACACTTCCATACGGTATGATTACCATCACTCAAAGCGGTACAATAAAGACATTTATATCAAAAATCAAGAGAAAGATAACGTTGTGCAGAAATACGTTGCATACGGCGCTTGTAAGGGCACGGCCCTTTCACGCGAGAAACAGGGAAATTGCCTTGAATTTGTAGCCCGCCTTAGGTACATTCCGTGCAGGTCTAACTTGCGGGATAAGGGGTTCAGTTGGTCCATAAGGCATTTTTAATATGCGCGTTAACTCTGGCCCTTGCGGCGGGCCTCAATACCGGAGGCAGTGCAGTGGCGCTCGAACTCAACAGTCCGACCTTCAAGGCCAAGACAACAATACCAGCCAAATACACCTGTGAGGGGTCTGACGTCTCTCCAGCCCTGAAATGGGCCGCACCTCCGGCAGGCACAAAAAGCCTTGCGCTTATCTGTGACGACCCGGACGCACCCGGAGGTGTATGGGTTCACTGGGTCATTTACAACATACCGCCCGGAGCCGAAGGGCTTTCTGAGAACATACCCAGGGACAAGAAACTCGATAACGGGGCTATACAGGGGACAAACAGTTGGGGCAGGA
>JAUVQR010000085.1 GCA_030598065.1 Planctomycetota bacterium
CGGTGTAGTCTTCTCTGGCGCCAATCGTGTAAGGGCAATCGTCCTTACCGAATATTGTTACCTTTTTTTCCGTCATTTCGCTTCTTTTCGCCCGTGGGCGTCCGCCCCGGACGGTTAAGCCCCGGCGAGCCCGTCGGGTTACCGGGGTTTCTATGCGTGCATCATACTATATTTTGGCGACAACTATCTACATAATCAGGCCCGGCGCCGCAAGTATACTGGTTGCATGGATTTGTGTGGCTGCATCTTCCGGCATATCCTTACCTTTTTTTCCATAGAAAGATTACACACACCAGCACAACGAGGCCCAGCCACACCTGCGCCACCAGTGTGTACGCGACTAGTCCCAGAAAGATCTTGCCCACCGGTGAGCTGCTCCACAGGTCCTTTATGCCGCCACCTTTTTTTCGCTTCTCGGCCTTCTTTTTCTTGGTGACCTTGGCCTTGGGCTTCGCCTTTTTTTCTTTAGCTCTTTTCTTGGTCAGCGCCGTTTCTCTTTTTCCTTCTTTTGGCTCTTTCCTGATTATACGGCGCTTTTCTGTTGAGGCTTTCTCTTTTGCTTTAGGCTCTGATGTCCGGGACCCCTCGTCTACCCACTTTCTGCTCTCAAGTTTTCTGTCCTTCCGCTCCTTTACCCACTTTTCGCTCTCAAGTTTTTTGTCCTGCGGCTTTTTTACCCACTTTTCGCTCTCAAGCTTCCTGCTTTCAACGGGCTCCTGCGCCTTCTTGGGGCGCGCCACCTCGCGTTTCTTCGCTTTATCCTCGGCCGGTTTCTTTTTTGCAGCCGTTTTCTTCTTTCCCCTGCTCAGGTTGTTGTACGCGTTAAACTCATTCCTTGCCTCATCCTTCTTGCCCAGCCGGCGGTAGGCCAGTCCCATAGCGTAATGTACCTTGGCGTAGTCCGGTTTTATTTTTACAACCTTTTTATAATGGCCCAGCGCCTTCTTGTAGTTCTTCTTAAGAAAGTAGGAGTTGCCAAGACCGAAATGGGAGGATGCGTCCTTGGGGTTGTGCTCAAGGGCCTTCCTAAACTCGGCGATTGCGTTGTCGTATTTGCCTGCACTGTAGAACTTGTTGCCGCTATTGAAGTGTTCAACGGCGTCGTCTGAATTAATGTCGTGCTTGGCATAGACCGGTAGACCGCCCACCAACGTAACGAAGGCCGTTAAAAACAGTAATATAGATACCTTACGCATGGCTAATCCCCCACGGCGCCCTTCAGTGTCTCCAGAAATCGGAAACCGTACTCATCTGTGGGCTCTATGGCGCCGCTTTCAAACCATTCGTTAAAACCGTAAATAGACAGCCAGTTTCCTCCGTCTCCGGCCACCTCCTTCGCGAGGCGTGTTGACATGTAGAATCCGTCAGGGTCCATCCTTAGCAGTCTGTTCTGGCCCAGGCGGAAGGCCCGGTCGTCAAACCCCGGGATTGCCGAGGGTATGAAGATAAAACCCAGTTCCTTTCCTCCTGCGCCCCACACGGCGTAATCTATTTTGAGTCTGTTCAGGTAGTCCTTCCAGGTCTTAACCCCGTCCGGCGGAAAGGTGTCACCGAGCAAGGGCGCCGCGCCGTCAAGGGCCCTCAGTGTGCCGTCATCGGCGGGCGTGCCTCCCGGCCGGTACACGTCCTCTCCAAGGCTGACCCAGAAGATGTCCCTTTGAGACCTTTTTCCTGCCTCGTTTAGTACGTCTTGTAATTCTAATCCGTTTTCGTTCAAAAGATTTTCCAAAATATCCCTTGTCTTCCAGACCATTACCACCGGCCTGTCGTTATACCTAAAATAGCTTGGGTGGTCGAAATATCTCTCGCTCGCGTAGAGTATGTCTTCTATGAACGCCTCCTTTATATTATACCCTATTTCCTTCGCCTCTTGTACCAGGGTGCGTTCCGTCTCGTACACCAGCAAGAATTTCATGTCGCCGATTGACGGGGCGGCCAAGAGGCCCTCCCTGAGGGCGGCATCTATCTCGTCATTGTCCAGTGCCGGATCCCTTCTACCGGGCCCGGACCACGACACCTCAAAGAGGTTTATACCGTGTTCGACGGCCCATTCTATGTGTTTTTCGGCTACTTCAGGGTCACCGGAGGAGTACTCCCCCAGGACGGGCGAAAGAGCGTGGCCAAGTTGCCACATACCCCTTTGACCCGGCGGCAAACCCCACCAGATATAGTACAGGGCGCCTACTACGGGCCTCTCCTGCGCATCTCCCTGCACTGAAGGCGCTGATGCCTCAGACAGACGTGTCCCTCCCTGACGCTCAGGCGTCGGCGTCCCTTCACCGGCACATGAGGAGACGGCAATAAAGAGACAGAAAAATACGATTCTCGGCCTTATAGCAGGCTTCCCCCACGTTAAATTTCATCAAATAATTATAGCCCACAGCTTTGCGTCGAAAAAGCTAAAAATTTATGGTCTGCGGCCCGCCTGGAGCCGTATATGCCAAATTGCAGCGGGTACAGCGTTATTGTGTTCAAGATTTATCTTCCGCGTATATAGAAATCGCCTCACGATTGCGCACAGGCGCTATTCTAAGTCGTAAGTACTTGAAGTCAAATAGTTGCTCGGCTTGACTTGAGTTTGTTGCGGGGTTATAGTCCGGTTGAGGGAGATTTTGCGTATGAAGCCGTCCGGGTTGGAAGACAACGCAAAGGATACGATCAGGCACTACGGCCTGTTAGACCCCGTAGACACCGTCATCGTCGGTGTCTCAGGGGGGGCTGATTCGGTTGCCCTGTTGCACGCCCTGGTCAGATTGAACGGGTCGCAGGGGTATGGATGGAGGCTCATCGTGGCCCATGTCAATCACATGTTGCGCGGCGATGAGGCGGCAGAAGACGAACGCTTTGTGCGGGACCTGGCGGGGTCGCTGGGTCTGGAGTATCACGCCAGGCAGGCGGACGTCAGGGAAGAGGCGTCCCGTGAGGGGACGTCAATCGAGACGGCGGCAAGAAACCTCAGATACGCGTTTTTCGGGGAGCTGGCGGAAGAGACACAGGCCCGGCGGGTAGCGGTTGGCCACACCGCGGACGACAACGCGGAGACCGTGCTACATCGCATCATAAGGGGTACGGGGCTTCTGGGACTCGGCGGCATAAGACCGTCGCGTGAATTTTCTACAGGGTCAGCGTCAGCGTTAAAAGTCATGCTGGTCAGGCCGCTGCTTCATGCCTGGAGGCATGAGGTACTCTCGTATATTGGCGAGAGAGGCCTTAAATATAGAACCGATTCGTCCAACCTGCGGCCTGGGGATAACCTGCGTAACCGCATCAGGCTTGAGTTGCTGCCGCTGCTGGAGAAGGGTTATAACCCGCAGGTGAAAGAAATCCTGACCCGGCTGGGTGATATCACGGGCAGGAGCAATGACTTCCTGCAATCCAGAATAAACATGATAGTGAAGGCAAATCTGGAGGAGGTCAGGCCGGGCGTATACTCATTCGAGGCCGATTTGCTGAAGCACCACCCGACGTTCTTCCAGCATTTTTTTGTAAAGGAAGTCTGTTCCCGGATAGGCATCCCGCTGGGCAAGATGGACTACGGGCACTATAACCGCGTTATAGAGATGGCGGACGGCAGCGTCGCGCACAGGCAGATAGAACTACCCGGGAAATGGACGGCGCGCCTCGAAGGCGATAAGCTATGTTTTCTGAAGACGTCAACCTCCCCTCCACGCGGGCGGACGCCGGGGTTTGAGCCGGTAGAGTTGAATCTGCCGGGTGTTACAAGACTGCCCGATGGCAGAGAGATAAGGGCCGAGGTGATTCCCATAGAGGATGGTTTTGTCGAAAGGTTCAAGGGCGAAAAGACGCCGGACGAGGAGGCCATAGACGCCGACAGGGCCGGTAAGAAACTCTATGTGCGCACACGCAGGAAAGGCGACAGGTTCCAGCCCCTGGGCGTTTCCGGCGAGAAGAAGCTGAAGGACTTCCTTATAGACACGAAGACGCCCCGGTGGGAGAGGGACGACCTCCTTATCGTCGCCTCAGACGCCCATCCGGTATGGGTCGTAGGTCTCAGGATAGACGACCGGGTCAAGATTACCCCGGATACCAAGAGGGTGCTCCGGTTGTCGATACGCTGATTGAATATTGTGGAAGAAGCAGAATTTGAGCGCAAAGGCCTCCCCCGCATCATCGGTGTTCTCCGCAACTGGGGAGGCCTGAATTTTGGTTGAATTTTCAATACAATCCGCCCTATACTTTTCTTAGTAAATTAGCCTTCATTTCTTCCGGGAACCGGTCTTAAATGTGAAGAGAGTGGCGCGACCGGAACAATGGCTGAACCGTTTCGTATTCATATTTTTGCCTTAAAAGGAGTCACAGGCGCTTAATCTGAAAGGCGGAGGATATTTCTAAAATGGAAATAATCAATGAACACATTGTCGGGATAACAAAAGGCACACAGGTAGAAGAGGCCGTCGCGGAGAACTACGCGGGAGAGACAAACGAGGTGGGACTTTATCTCGCAATGGCAAGGCAGGCCCAGAGAGAAGGCTACCCGGAGATTGCCGAGATACTCAAGACAATTGCGGATGACGAGGCGGCCCACGCGGCCCAGTATGCGGAGCTGAACGGGTTGATCTTCACCGACACAAAGAAGAACCTGCAGCAGATGATGGGTGCGGAGATTGCCTCAAATAACACCAAGAAAGAGGCCGCGGAGAGGGCAAAGACGTATGCCCTGGACCATGCCCATGACTTCTTTGATGAGTCCTCAAGGGACGAAGCAAGGCACGCTCTGATGCTCAAGGGGTTGTTAGACCGGTTCTTCAGTTGATGCCGGTTGGATGTCGGCCTGGGTGGCGGAAGTGGCCGGCGCTGCTCTGCCCCCGGGCGGATACGGGCGTTTGGCTTGATTAGGGGTTGTGGAGAGATGTCCCCTCCATGATCCCAGTTCATTTGAGGGTGTTTACCGACAGCTATTTGATAGTAAAGGTGGGGGCGCGTCATGCATTGAGGCTGGCGAGGGGCTAGCGGGACTTTATATTACAGGTTGGCCGTCGAGTTGTTTCACACAACCAACGTCCTCGCCGTAGGTTGTGCCCTGTGTCTTCGTGCTCTTACACTGGCCACATACCCGGTCGTTGTCAAATATCATCAATTCACCGCACATTAAGCAGTACCTTGGGTTTGAAGCCCTGCTCGAAACTATCATGATATTTCCCCCGGCGGACAAGCACTGTAAGGTTTAGTAGTAGCCCCGCAAACCCGGATGTTGTACCATCTCTCCTCTTAATCCAGAAGAAAGGAGGGGGGACCAGGTATTTCCCCAGACCTGGCCCCACAGGAGGAGAGAAAGGTCCATACTTATGTGGGTCTGCTAAGACTCACATAATGGTTAAGATAACAGCAACTGTAATGCCAAGACACGGGAGTTGACAGACTTTATCTGCCGGGCTGTATATAGATTCGGCGGGGTGGGTTATTTTACTGTGGCAGAAAGGTTTGAGTCTGTTCAAATAAGAAGGCCTGCCGTACCGCCATAGGCGAGACAAGTCTCAACTAGTGCAGGGGGGTCGAGACTTGCGGCAGTCTGTGTCGGTATAAGCAAGATAATGGAATCGCTTTGAAACTTCAGGGCCGGAGTGAAGCGTCCGGGTGGGCGGGTGTGCCTCAGAGGGTAGAAAGATTATCCCTTGAGCTTACTGCTGCCCTGCCTCCCGCTCCCGCCGCTCTTCCATTGTATCTCTCATTTGTTGTCTCCCTGACTCCATCTTTTGTGCCTGCGTTTCTTCCTCCTGGAATGCCTGCTTCAACTCCTCTTCTTGCTTTTTCTCCTTCTCTTCCTCCACCTTTTTTTCTTTTTCGTGTCCTATTACCGCACCGGCTACGCCACCTGCCACCAGGCCGGCCCCGGCGCCCAAACGCCCTATTGACCCCCGGCGATGGTAGGTTATAATGGCGGCGCTGACTCTGGTGCGGCCTTGATAGGCGTAACACGAAGACGGTATCTGGAGAGAGACAAGAGACGCTAACTGCGCCGATGGACTCGAGTAGAAGAGAAATCTGTGACATAGGAGATATCACTATGGACAAGGGCGAGGCAAAGAGTATTTTACTTGGTGTAATTTTGTTTCTGGCCGCAATTGCTACCCATGTTTTCGCCGGGATAGGATACTACCTGTTATATGGTGTACCTGCAGTGGTTGTTGCCTCATTGATGCCTGGGATTGGATGGATTGGTTTTTTCGTCTTGTGGTTGAACAGGTGGGATACTATGAGCGCATACTGGGTCTTTTGGGCCTTTGTAGGCTGCTTTGCGTGCGTTATATTATGTCTCTGTCTCTTGGGGATGCAGTGGATTATGGAAGCTTCAAGACAGGAGGCCATTGAAGAGGTGGAGCAAAACATGGGCTTGGAGCCGTCCACGGCCGGGTAGCGGATGGCGCCCTTTTAGACAGCGGTGCGGGTCATTAGGGTGGCGGATTAGGCCAAGGAAGCATGCACGGAGTGGTATCCGAAGGGCAAGGGATAAGGATGAAGCGTTGTTTAGTCCCAAACGGCGTATAGTGCATAAAAGGCCGCGCCATTAAGACGGCACCGCCGGTGCCAGGCATTCAAGTTAGTCCTGTAATGGCTCCGGAAGTATCCCTTCTTC
>JAUVQR010000205.1 GCA_030598065.1 Planctomycetota bacterium
TTGCATGGACTTACAAGCAAGAGGTCGCTGGTTCGAGTCCGGTATCGCCCACCATCATCTATGCCCCGTACGCTTAGAGTTAAATGCTTGTCCCGTAAAAGTAAGAACCGCATCATCCCATTCACCCCGGTTCCTCCAGTTCACCGGACAACCGTCAGTTTGATCCGCGTGGTCAGCAATTTGTCAACAAAAAAGAGGCGGCAGGCCACGCACACACGCCACTATTATGCTTGACAATTTCTCCGGCTGACAGTAAGCTCTCCACCCTTAGGGGGGGCACCTGAGCAGTACGTCCACGACCGGCAATACAGCAATTCGCTGCACAGCTCACGTCAAGATAAACGAAGCGTGTGTGCCTGGCAGCGCCGTGAGTTTCATAGACGCATTGTACGTCAAGCATGGTCAAGTCGAGAAACCTTCAGAGAAGGGGGGTATGCAAGGGGTATGATGAAAAATGACGAAAGAATAGACGCGCTTGAGAAGAAACTCGCAGCTGCCCAGCGCCAGTTGGAGGAGATTCACAAGATGGCCCTAGAACTAAAGTTGGTCACAGAAACGATGCAGAAACAAAAAACCCCTCCACCCCCGAAGAACCTGATCTCCAGGCATTGAATGTGAATGACGCGGCAAGGAAGGCGGCAGAAGTTTTTCTTCAAGTGTTCATGACCTGCCTCCCCTGAACTGGACCGATTCAGTTCTAAGTACCCCCCGGATTAGACCACCCTTTAACCCTTCCGCTTCTTCCGCTTACAAGAGCCCCGCGGTTTAGGGGCTCCGTAACACCGCTTCCGCACACGAATGCCACGTGCCCTCCTTCATTGAAGGATGGCCCCCATATAACTGCAATATAACTCTCAAGTAAATACACCGGGACACCCTTAAACCAGGGTTGTGGGGAGACGGCAACGCCCCACGACCACTGATAGAATCAAACACTTGACACTTACGCTTAAGAAGTTGTTTAATAAGTGCCTCGCAAATAGCCACAATAGAAATATTAACCAACAAACAACTTATATAGTGAGAAAATTGAAGGGCTATGATTTACACATTGACCCTTAACCCCGCGCTCGACAGGACGGTTATTGTAAAAAACATAAAGTTCGACGACCTGAACCGCATCACGGGCGAGACCAGACATGCGGGCGGTAAAGGAATCGACGTCTCGAGGGCGATAAAGCTGTTGGGCGGCAGCAGCGTCGCCCTCGGCTTCTTTGGGGGCTTTGACGGGCTTGAGCTAGAGGGACGCCTGATAAACGAGGGTATAACGTGTCATTTTATAAGAATAACTCAAGAAACGCGGACAAACATCGTTATACACGATGAGGACTCGGGTAAGCAGATGCTATTCAGCGCACCGGGGCCACAGGTACAGCCCCAGGACGTGGCAGCAATCTACAACAAACTCTCCCACCTGAACCCGCCACCCAGTTTTGTGGTAATGAGCGGAAGCCTTCCCAGTGGCATTACACCCAATATCTACGCGCAACTCATAAAAGTGGTTAAGGGACTGGGGGGGAAGGCGGTCCTTGACGCGGACGGCGAACCCCTTCGATTGGGAATTGAAGAGCGACCATTTCTGATAAAGCCTAACATCTATGAACTGGGCAGGCTTGTGGGCAAGGAGTTGGAAGACATCAAGGATATTGTGGCGGAGGCAAAGGAGCTCAACAAGAGGGGCGTCGAGGTTGTTGTTGTTTCCATGGGACCGAGAGGCCTGATAGTGGTCAGCAGAGAACTCAGTATCCACTGTACGACCCCGGACGTGAAGGTGGTAAGCTCTGTCGGTGCCGGGGATTCTACCGTTGGAGGGCTGGTTTTCGGTCTGGCCCAGGGTAAATCGCTTAGAGAGGCGGCCGTCGCCGCAGCCGCAGCCGGCACGGGTGCCGTTATTTGTCCCGGGTCCGGGCTATGTCGCAGGGAGGATATGGAAAAATTCCTTGGGCAGGTAGAGGTCGAAGAGGTCTAGCACGAATTAAGCCAACGCTTTATAACCAGACGCTGTAAGGAGCGTAGCCATAACTATCAAGACAGACGATATAATTATACCGTTGGACGTCCCTAAGGCCGTGCGGAAGACGTACATCACCAATTACCTGACTATTACCAGAAACACCGGGCGGTTGATGCTATTTGCGGGCGACCAAAAGGCAGAACACCTGAATAATGATTTCTATGGAGAGGGAATACACCCGGATGACAATGACCCGGAGCACCTATTCCGAGTCGCAAGCCGGGCGAGAATAGGCGTCTTCGCGACCCAGCTCGGCCTGATAGCCAGGTACGGCATGGATTATCCCCAAATACCTTATCTGGTAAAACTGAATTCAAAGACAAATCTTGTGAAGACTTCCCTGCGTGACCCGTTCAGCAATCAATGGATTGACGTCCGGCAGGTTGCCGATTTTCGTGATAGTAGCGGACTCAAGATTCTGGGTGTGGGTTATACGGTCTATCTGGGCAGCGAGTATGAGGCGGAGATGCTACGCCAGGCGGCGCAGGTCGTCTTCGGCGCGCATCAACACGGCCTGGTGACCGTGCTATGGATGTACCCACGTGGCAAGGCCGTGAAAGACGAAAAAGACCCACACCTGATTGCCGGCGCCTCCGGCGTGGCAGCCTGCCTTGGCACCGATTTCGTAAAAGTGAACTACCCAGGGAAGGAAGGCCATGAATCAAAGGAGATATTCAAGGAGGCCGTCATGGCTGCGGGCCGTACCAGGGTCGTTTGCGCGGGCGGGTCCCGCGTGGACGCGGAGTCGTTCTTCAGAAGGCTCTACGACCAGATACATGTGAGTGGCGCCGCGGGTAACGCCACCGGCAGGAACATACACCAAAAGTCGCTTGAAGAGGCCGTCCGGATGTGCAATGCGGTTTATGCCATCACCGTGGAAGGCGCCGGGGTCAAAGAGGCCCTTGAAGTTTACGATTCAAGATAGACAATCATTTTTTAAGCAGTATTGACCGGCAAGTCTAACCTTGCGGCCGTTTAACCCTAGAACTAGACTTTCTCATGGAAATTCCCCCCTCGAAAAGTTTCCATTTGTGTCTACAAGTGCAGCTTGTCTGGTTCAAGCGGTACTTCAGTAATTGCAGGTAGATTCTTAAGGTAAGCTTGTCTATCGGGGGAATTTACTACCAGTAGGAGTGATTGTCAAGACTAACATCATGCAGCACGTTCTCAGACGACCCGGTATCGCCCACCAGTGTGACAAATTTGTCTGAGTAGTCAAAAAAGGACTAGTTGACAAATCAATAAATTTCTCTAAGCTAATAATATAATTTATTTAGGACGATGAACTCGTTTTCTTGGAGAGAACAAATGGGAGATTACTCCTACACAGTGATCTTTGAACCCCATGAAGAAGGAGGCTTTCAAGTCATTATACCAGCCATGCCTGATATTATTACTTATGGCCGCACTATGGAGGAAGCAAAAGAAATGGCCTTGGATGCTATTAAGTGTCATCTTGAGGGGCTAGCAAA
>JAUVQR010000200.1 GCA_030598065.1 Planctomycetota bacterium
GCCGACACCTGCGCCGTAGTGCTTATCGGCGAGATAGGCGGCGGGGCCGAAGAGGATGCCGCGCGATTCATAAAAAATTCATTCAAGAAACCCGTAGTCAGCTTCATCGCGGGACAAAACGTCCCGAAGGGCAAGCGTATGGGCCACGCCGGCGCCATCGTAGACCACAGCTCCGGCACCTGCGAGGCCAAGGTAGAGGCGCTGAGGCGGGCTGGCGTTACTGTGGTTGAAAACCCGGCCGAGATAGGGGCTAACATGAACAGGGTACTTCAAGAAACCGGCCTGATAAAGGCAGTAACGAACTGAGGTAATAAAATGGCCCGCAGGAAGGGTGAAGTCGCCATAAACCATAACTACTGCAAGCGGTG
The DNA here is from genome assembly GCA_030598065.1 of Planctomycetota bacterium. GTDB lineage: Bacteria > Planctomycetota > Brocadiia > Brocadiales > Bathyanammoxibiaceae > Bathyanammoxibius. The sequence goes on from JAUVQR010000200.1 coordinate 369, forward strand.
CAACATTTGTCCACAGTTCTGCCCCGTTGATAACCTGGAGATCGTCAGGGGTAAACTCACTTCATACGACAAATGCATCGCCTGTTTCAACTGCGAGAGGTACTGTCCGGATATGGCCATTGAGGTGGTAAAGATATACAATGTCAAAACTTCTGCTACAGGGTAACCAGGCCATCGTAGCTGCCGCGGAAAGGGCCGGGCTGGGGTTCTTCGCGGGATACCCCATCACGCCCGCCTCGGAGATACTTCTGGAGCTGATCGGCGGCAGAAAGCGCATAAAGGTCCTCCAGATGGAAGACGAGATAGCCTCAATCAATGCGATAATAGGGGCCTCCCTTGCCGGCCGAAAGGCGATGACGGCCACCAGCGGTCCCGGCTTCTCGCTGATGCAGGAAAGCATCGGCCTTGCGCACATGATGGAGGTGCCCCTTGTAATAGTGGACGTACAGAGGGTAGGTCCCAGCACCGGAATGCCCACCTTCCCCGCCCAGGGAGACGTTATGCAGACAAAGTTCGGGAGCCACGGGGACTACTGTCCGATAGTTTTTTACCCGAACTCCGTGGAGGAACTATACCGGCACACGTTCAGCGCGTTCAACGCGGCGGAAGAGTCCTCCAGTCCGGTAATCCTTCTCAGCGACAGCTACATAGGCCACCTGTACGAGACCGTGGAGTTAAAGAAATATGAGGTCGTCGAAAGGTCAAAACTCCCCCTCGGGCTGGGAAAGCGCCATTTTACCGGACTGACGCACAGAAGCCACGCAAGGCCCATAACCTCCGACCCCGACGTCCACCGTGAACTGATAGAACGTTATAAAAAGAAATGCGACGACGTCGCTGAAAAGTATAACCTCTACGAATACATTAAAAATGACTCGGCCGACACCCTGCTGGTCTCCTACGGCGCGCTCTCCAGGGCCGCGTACAACTTTAAGGACGAATACTCCTTATTCCGTCCAATCAGGATGTTCCCCATAATAAAAGACCTCCACAAGATAGCCAACAAATACAAGACCATCATCATAATGGAAATGAACCTCGGGCAGTACCGGAACCAGATGGAAAGCGTGATACACAAGCACGTGGAGCTTATCCCGCTGCTCGGCGGCAGAATAGACCTTAAAGAGATAGCCGACAAGCTGGCCGCGATAAAAAAGAAAAAGAAGAAGACACAAACGAGCAAGAAGAGCAAGGCCGTCACGGCGGCGCGTTGAAGGAAAGAAATTTATGGAAGATACGACACGCTTCAAGCGATACCTGAAAGACAAGAACCTGCCCACGCCGTGGTGTCCCGGTTGCGGTAACGGCATCGTCCTTAAATCCGCGTGCGACGCATTTGACGAGCTCAACCTGGACACCAGCAAGACGGTGGTGGTATCCGGCATAGGCTGCTCGGGCAGGAGCGCCGGGTTCTTCAACCTGGACTCCGTTCATACAGTGCACGGAAGGGCCCTTCCGGTGGCGGAGGGGGTAAAAGCGGCCAACGAAAACCTAAATGTCATCGTGATGAGCGGTGACGGAGACCTGCTCGGCATAGGCGGGAACCACCTGCTGCACGCCTCCAGGAGAAACATGGAGATAACCGTAATCTGCTTCGCAAACGAGATATACGGGATGACGGGAGGACAGGTATCGCCCACCTCCAGAAGAGGCGCCAAGACAATCACGTCCCCGGACGGTTGTCAGGACACACCCATTAACGTGCAGGCAATCATCAAGGCGCATAACTGTTTTTACGCGCGTTCTTCTGCTTTTCATCTTAAACATCTCAAGAAATCCATCATGGCCGCGCTCAGGCACCCGGGGTTTGCCTTTGTAGAGGTAATCTGTCAGTGTATCGTAAACAACGGGCGGCGCATAGGCTTCAAAGACGGCTACGCCATGCTGATGGACTACAAGGAAAGATATACCATAAAAGACAACGTAGACCGCCTTGAGGACAATGAGCTAGGCATAACAAGCTAGTTCTTAATATTAAGGTACGCACTATGGCACTCACTATAACAAACATGACGGACTCGGACACAAAGGAGGTGCAAAGGCTCTTTAACAGGAACATAGAAGAGCTGCACAAGGACCGTACCGAGGATGAGCGGAAGCACTTCAAAGAGTCGTACACCGCCGCAAGGGTGAAGAGGATGCTTAAGAACCCGAACAGCGTCTGTCTCGTCGGCAGGGAAGACGGAAAGCTTGTAGGCTACGTGTTTGGCCAGATTTTCGGAGAAACGGGCCACATCCACTGGTTCTCTACGGCAAGGAAACAGAGAGGGAAGGGATACAGCCACCAGCTTCTGGAAAAGGCCCTGTCTATATTCCAAAAAAAGCACTGCCACGAGAGCAGAATCTTCACATACCCCGATGACCATGACATGTTGCGTTTCCTGGAAGGCCTGGGCTTTTCAAAACGGGTCAGCCTTGAACAGGAATACCTGGGCATCAGCCTGGTGCTCTACGTTAAAGAACTGACCAAACTCCCCAGGGCCCCGGTAAAAAGACTCATACTCGCCGGAGAGGCGGGACAGGGCATAAAGGTAATGGCCCACGCCCTTGCCAACATACTGTCCAAGCTGGGCAAGGAGGTATCCCTGAATCTCGTCTACGGTACGGCCGTCAGGGGTGGAGAGATTAGCGCCGAGCTTATCTTCTCCGACGAGAAAATAGAGGTCCCCTTCTTTGACAAGGCGGACATCTGCCTGCAACTGTCGAGGCCGGTGAGAAAGGGGTTCAAGGCCGACAAACAGATAATAGAAGAATCCATTCTGGAGTATATAGAGCGTGTGGATAAGGAGACCGAGGACGTCGTCCCGTTCAAACGTGAGGCGGTTGACAGGTTCGGCAGCCCCATCTTTGTCAACATGATAGCCCTGGGCAGGCTGCTCAATCACATAGGAATACCGATAGACAAGCTCAACTTCAGCCACGGTCTACCGGCCCGTTTTCTGGAAGAAAACGTTCGCGCCATAAAGTACGGCTACACGTACAAAGATTAAGCCATGCGCCTGGTCGAGTCACGAGCATTTTCGGTTGGGGTGGAATTGGGTTTTATGGATATAACGCACCTTCCCGGCGATGACGTCATCGCCGCCCTGGAAAAGGCCCGTCAAGAAGAAGAGTCTCCGACCGGCAGGGACATCCTGGCTCAGATACTGGAGAACGCGAGGATAGGCAGGGAGGAGCAGACGCCCATATGCCAGGACACC
>JAUVQR010000138.1 GCA_030598065.1 Planctomycetota bacterium
AACGGCCACAGCAACGATAATGGCAACGGCTCCGGCACGAATGGCCACGGCGTCATCTCCCCCGCCTGGCGCCCGAACGGGGTGAAGAGGGTGGAGTTCTGAAGCGGGTTCTTAAAAAAACCAAACTATCATGTGAAAATGAGATTTTCCGCAAGACCCTCCTTAACTGTCATTCTGAAGGAGCGTAGCGACCGAAGAATCTAGATGCTTCGCTGCGCTCAGCGTGACAGTCAGCCTCAGATCTTCACCGATGTCTCAAAAGACCTAAATACTCTTGGGTCAGAAATTTGCTTGAAAATCGACAGGGAGTTGGTAGTTTTCGCAAAGGCGATAAAAATCTCTGGTCCCGGACTACCACACCGGCGTGCCGTATGCTTATTAGGGGGTTAGAATATCTTGAATACATTTCGATGCAATAACCAGTCTGCACTGAACTCATCCATCGCTGACCTTTATCGTAATATCGAAGCGTTTGACGACCGAGGCGTCTCCCTCCCACGCGCGCCAGTATTTCAACTTTATTGGTGAAGTACCCGCCGAAATCGTCTTAAACATCAGCGTCCGCCAGCCGCCGCTGCCAATCCTCTCCGGGGATGACCGGGTATAAGAGGAAGCCACCAGCTCCAGGGTTTTCTTGTCCACCTCGTCCACCGCCCACGTATACCCGGTGGTTGGATTGCCGGCCAGGCGGACGGCTATTGTCTCTCCCCGGCGTATCTGAAACGACTTCCCGTCGTCGGCCTGCCCGATTGTTAGACCTGTAGGCGCGCCTTTATCTGATTTCTTCGCATCTACCCCACAGGCTGTCGTTGACAGAATCAATAAAACGGCAAGGACCGTCAAACAGCATACACGCGGCAAGGATGTCATATCGTTCCTGCTTTCCCGGGAATTTGTGTTTATATATACTAGCAAGGAGTGGAAGGAAAAGCCCTGGACTCAGGTCATAAGTCCAAGGCTCATATGATGGTGACCCCTACGGGATTTGAACCCGTGTACTCAGATCGAAAATCTGATGTCCTAGACCGGGCTGGACGAAGGGGCCACAATAAACTATATAAATCAGTGAGGGCAGGAGGGCTCGAACCTCCGACCTACGGCTTAAAAGGCCGTTGCTCTACCAGCTGAGCTATGCCCCCCTTCCGTCAAGACTTAAAGCGCAATTATACTGAGGAAATAACGTCTTGCAAAGGGTTTTTGACTGAGCCGGACAATATCCGCTGGCCCACTGGCAGGTAGAGGAAGATATCTTATGTCGGTAAACCGGCATTTCTCGTAAAAAAATATTTTCGCATTCGCGTTTCTGCGGGCCGGTAACTATTTGTCTCTCTCACCCCTCATTGAGGTGGCACGGCATACACCTGCTATTTTTTTTGCCTTGGCGTGACGCCGGAAAGTTTCGCAGAAACCTTTTCCAGCTTCTTTTCGAGTTCTGCCACTTTTTTCCCCATATCGACCGTCGTCCGGGCGGCGGTATCTGCCTTTCTTGCAAGCTCCCTGTTTTGTTCCGTCAGCTGTTTGTGCAGGTGCTTGTTCGCGTGGGTAGCGTCGTAGTGCTCCAAGCCCTGGCGCACTACCGTCTCAAGATGGTATCTGTCCCACGGCTTCAGTACAAATTTGAACACGTCAACGTTGTTTATCGCCTCGGCAGCGACCTGAATGTCCGCGTACCCCGTTATTATTATCCTCACGGCATCGGGCATGGTTTCTTTGGCCTTCTCCAGGAACCCAACGCCGGACATGGTTGGCATCCTGACGTCTGATATTATTAGTTCCACCTTCTTCTTGTGGAGGATATCAAGCCCCTCCTGACCGCTCTGCGCTATCAGCACGTTGTAACCGAGACGGGCGAAGGTCCTTTCAAGAGAGCCCAATATCTTCTCGTCATCATCCACTATCAATATGGTGTAATCTTCCGGTTTCATCCTTTACATTCCCTGTTGGGTAACATCATGTAATATTATATGTTAATCTGGGGGAAAGGGTCAAATAGCGTGTGTTATTAGACGTCCTTTTCGGTCTTGCCCCCAACGTGCCGCGCTGAAGTCGGTCGCAGACTCGCCGTCTGCAAATTGTGCCCCGCTGCGATGACAATATAGTACAACATCTTCTGCTACAGAGCAACAGGTTGTTATATATTATGCCGGACGCGGCAAATCCTGACCGCATTCCGGCTAAGAGGCGTCTGACTCTGTCCTGAGGGGCAGGGTTATCTTGAACGTTGTCCCCTTCCCGACGGCGCTCTCCACCTTGATGTCACCCCCGGCCTGCGTGACCAGATTGTAAACTATGCTGAGCCCAAGCCCCGTCCCTTTACCCACATCCTTGGTGGTAAAAAAGGGATCGAAAATCTTCTTGATGTCCTTTTCGGGTATCCCCACCCCCGTGTCACTTATCTCGATGCATATTGTCCGGCCCTGCTGGCAGGTTTTGATGCGTATTTCGCCTTTATCAGGGATTGCGTAAGCGGCATTTACAAACAAGTTTGTAAAGACCTGCACGAGGTGGTGGGGGTAACCCAGTACCTTTGGCAGGTCGGCGTAATCCTTGGTTATTTTTACCTTGTTCTTGAGCTCGTGCCAGACGACGTTTAGGGCGGTCTCTATCTTTTTGTTTATGTCAACGTAATCGAGTCTATCTTGTCCCGGATGTGAGAACTCGTAAACGGCGGAGATTATCCTCCGTATCTGTTCTGTCCCGGCCTTGGCGTCTTCCAGACAGTTTTCCATCTCCTTCAACGTGGTAATATCTTTCTTATTGTCCGGTTGACCCTTTTTGATAGGAACGATGTCCCCGATGTAATCTTTCATGAGTTCGATGTTATTCATGACATAACTGAGGGGGTTATTTACCTCGTGAGCAATCCCTGATGAAAGCGTGCCTAAGGAAGACATCTTTTCGGCCTGGAAAAGTTGTTCCTGCGTCTTCCTCAGCTCTTCCTCCTTACGCACCCTTTCTTCCGTATATTCCTTCAGCCGGCTGGTCATTGTATTGAACGACAGGCTAAGGTCTTTCAGTTCGTCCTTCCGCTTCAGTTCTATCTTATGGTCCAGATTGCCGCTGGCCACTGTCTCTGTGCCATCCTTGAGCTTCTTAATGGCGGTACTCATGTTCCTGGAGACAAAAAAGGAGACCAGGAACGCCATGAGCGCTGAAGAGGAGTTAAGGATAATAAAGAGGTTGCGGATCCTTGCCAACGGCGCGAATGCGACCTTATAGTCTCTTTCAGCCAGTATCACCCACCCCGTCTCTTCGACGGGGACGGCAACGCCCAGCACCCGACGTCCCCAAAGGTTGGTATATGTGTCGATTATGGTCCTGTCCTCAGTGAAGGCCCTTTCCAGTACGGATATACCGGGAATCTTTTCCAGATATGCACTGCCGGGGTTTTCCGACGCCGCCAGTATGAACCCGTCTGTGTTTAAGATATAAATCTTGTCGCCTTCGGCGAATTTTTCGCCATCATCGAATATACTCCTGTTATGCACTATACTGTCGAGCAATACGTCTATAGAGACCCTGTTGGCGATAATACCTATCGGTGTATGAATATATTTATCGGTAAGCAAGGTAGAGAAGACAAGGCCCGGCTCCCTGGCGCCTTCCGCGGGTATCGTTTCTCTGCTGAAAAGCGGGCCGGTTTGTTCAAAGTGGAGGAACGGTTGCGTAAAGTACGGTTCTTCTGAGACGTAGTTACCGATGTTACTCTCAGAGGTAGAGGCTATTATCTTACCGGTGGTGTCGATTATAAACACCTCGGTAAGATCTGGGTCCAAACTCCTTTTGTTTACTTCCAGATGTCTGTTCAGATGTGCCCTTACGGCCTCTTGGTCTATGTACGAAATAGACAGGGTCTTGACGGAATCTCTGATAAAACCGTCGGAGCTAAAATCCTCTATCCTGGCCAGGTTCTCGCCCAGGATAGACTCTATATTACCCTGAATGCCCCACGCCTCCAACTGGAGTTCCGTGAACACGTCTCGCTTTATTTGGCCCTTTACGAAAAAATAGCAGACTGTTCCCGCAATCGTCAACGGCAGCAGCGCGATTAACATGAACCAGCAAAGCTGGTTAACACCGAAACGTGTTAGAATCTTCCTGGGCATGCAGCCCTTCGATTAATACTGGTTACACAAGGCTTCGGTTCTTTGAGAGATTAAGGGCGAAATTCCTCCGTTATCGGTATTATGACGCTTATGCCCCCGCGTAAGTCGCCCTCCTTGTACCCTAACGCCTTGTCGGTTGTATAATTGTTCTCTATGTATTCCCTTACCTCCGGCGACATGACCTCCGGCACGGAATGGCACATTACGCATTCCTTCTCCATATACAATGGTTTCATGTGGCGGTAGACCTGTCTGCCGTTTAGCTCGGTGATTTCTCCATAGCCCTTTCTCGCCCTGTCCTTGTCAAGTATCCTAAGCACCTTTTCTTCCCATTCATCCGCCTTGTTTCTGGGGTTTCTGACCCTCAGGGCCGTTTGTTTCAGCTTGTGGCCCGTCCTTAGACTGAAGTCGTTGGCAACACGGCTACCCACGACGGCCGGCACAAAACCCTTGAAATAATTGTTCCCAGTTTCGGGGTCACGGTTTATCAGTTCCTGGTTCTTTGCAATGACATTACGTACGGAGAGAAGCATGGTGGCGCTTATATCGGCAAAATGCTCGTAAATATGTTCTATTTCTTTCTTGGTTGCAACTTCTGTCCCCCCACCTTCTTCCTTCGCGCCCACGACCGACAAAGGCGCAAGACCAACAGATAGCGCTATCAATAAAGGGAGTAAACTAAAGGAATTCTTCATTTACAAGGCAGCCTCCTACTTAGAACCCTTCGTAAACCAAGGCGTCTTGGAACACGGTCTAACGCCAAAGTGATTCGGCTTATCCTGACGCCTTTATACAACCAATAGGGATCTTCGTGAATAACGCGGGCACAGTTTTACTAGGCAAGCGAACATACTACATTCCCACCACTGTAGAGTCAATGATAATCTCCATGATTGCAGG
>JAUVQR010000029.1 GCA_030598065.1 Planctomycetota bacterium
CTCATGATTTGCGCCATTCGTTCTGCACCCGTCTGGTTACTAGAGGATGCGACCTTGCAACTCTTAGGGACATTTTAGGTCATAGCTCTCTAGCAATGGTGTCTCGGTATTCTCATCCGTCCAGTGAAGACAGGTTGAGAGCGGTAAATCTGGCCATTTCTGAAAAAACATGGACACCAAATGGACACCTAGACACTCAAGGAAGCTGTGTACGGAAAGCGACAGAAGTGTAACGTGTTGGTTGTAGAACACTTAGAAGCAGGCCTGAGAGCAGGCAATAAGCCGAGTTTTGTCGTGGGCGACCATTAATCTTGGACGCACCTTACGATGCGTCTCGAACGGCTTACCCGAGGGTCCTAGTGAAGCGGGCCGCTTCGTCCCCCCCTATTTAGCCTTTCTCCGGGTGGGGTTTACCGTGCCGGCCCTGTCACCAGGACCGCGGTGGGCTCTTACCCCACCTTTTCACCCTTACCCGCCACCAGCGTGACAGGCGGTATATTTTCTGTGGCACTTTCCCTGGGATTGCTCCCGGTGGGCGTTACCCACCACCCTGCCCTGTGGAGCTCGGACTTTCCTCCCGTCCGCGCAAGACGGACGGGCGGCCACCTCGCCTGCTCCCAGGCCACTATTCGTTCGCAATGTAAAGGATTTTTTCACAGTTCTGGCACAGTATGATGTCTTCTCTTCGTAGAAGCAAGTTAAGTGTCTGCGCCGTGATCTGCATGCAGCAACCACCGCATGTCTGAGCGACGACCTCTACCACGGCCTGGCCGTCTTTCCCTAGAAGCCGTTTATACTGGAGAAGCGCCGCCTTGTCTACTTGCCGAGCGGCTTCTTCCCACTCCGACCGGGTCTCTGCGATGTTTTTTCCCAGCAGGGAGAGTTCGTTTTCAACCTCTGCCTTTATCTCGACCAGTTCCTTTTTCTCCCTCTCCACCTCCGCCTTCAGCTCTTGCTCCGCGGTCGCTATGTTTTCAAACTCGGTCATCATGGAGAGTATTTCGTCTTCAAGAAGGCCCTTGTCGGCCTCCTTACCCCCTATTTCTGAAAGGTGGGCGCTGTATTCCCTGTTGCTTTTTATTTGGAGGAGCCTTTCCCTGGATTTCAGAATTCCTTCTTCTATACACTTGAGGTCCAGGTGCTTCTTGTCTATGTTTTTCTGAAAGTCCAGCAACTCTTCGTGTTTGTCCGCGAGGCGGGCGGTTGCGTCCGCAATACGGGCCTCTTTGGCGTCGATACGGCTTTCTATTGTTTTTTTCTGTCTACTGAAATCATGGGATTTGTCGTCGATGGACTGGAGCTTCTTGAGCAGCTCCAGCCTGTTCACGCCAGAGTCTTTATTTGTTACTTCCAATGCCATCGAGAAATCCTTCCAGCTTTCTGCTTCTAATGGGGTGTTGCAGTTTCCTGACGGCTTTCGCCTCTATCTGCCTTACCCTTTCCCTGGTAACGTTGAATTTCTTGCCCACCTCTTCCAGCGTGTACGTGTAGCCGTCTCCTATGCCGTAGCGCAGCTTTATTATCTCCCTCTCTCTGTAGCTGAGCGTGTGGAGAACGGTCTCTATCTTCTCCTTGAGCATCTCCTGGGCGGCCGCCGATACGGGCGATTCGGCCTTTTCATCTTCTATGAAGTCACCGAAGGAACTGTCTTCGCTCTCTCCCACCGGCCTGTCCAGCGATATCTGTGAGCGAGATATCTTCATTATTCGTCTTGCTTCAGGCACGGAGACGCTCACGGCGGTTGCTATCTCTTCTATTGTGGGTTCGCGGCCCTTTTCCTGGAGTAGCCTCTTGGAGACGTTTCTTATCTTACTCATCGTCTCTATCATATGTACGGGTATCCTGATGGTTCTGGCCTGATCGGCGATAGAGCGCGTAATCGCCTGGCGTATCCACCAGGTGGCGTATGTGCTGAATTTGTACCCTCTCTTGTATTCATATTTGTCTACGGCTCTCATCAGGCCGGTGTTGCCTTCCTGTATAAGGTCCAGGAAGCTCAGCCCCCTGTTTCTGTATTTCTTCGCTATGCTGACCACCAGACGGAGGTTTGCGCTGGAGAGCTTCCTCTTGGCCGTTTCGTGGTCAAAGAAAAGTTTGTCGAAACTCGCCATCTTCCTGGTCAGGCTGTCCGGCGATTCAATCACCTTACTCTCCAACTGGTTCAGCGCCTGGTCCAGTTCCCTCAAATGACCGTTGGAACGATGACGGTTTCTCGTCCTGTCTATCTGCTTCCGGAGCCCATTCATTTCTTTATGCACGACGTGCAGCCGTTTTATCAGCGGCTGTATCTTTTTCACTATTATCTTTAGTTTCTCGATTCGCTCCAGGGCGTTTCGCCGCCTTGTCCTTATCCTCCTGAGCAAACGTACCCTTTCCGTCTCAGTTGTCTTCTTTAAACGAACCTTGCCGTACTCATCCCTGTTTAACTCAACTATGTTCCTGAGTACCTTTATTTCTCTAGGGAGTCTCTGTAAAATCTGCTCACGTCCGGTGTCCACCGCAAAATCCACCTTCAGGGTAAATTCCGTGCGGGGAGCTCCGTTACAGAGATTTTCCAGGGCGGAGAGATACTCGGCGATGTTACAGTCGGACGCAAAGATCTTTCTGTGGATGCGTTTCTTGGTAATCTCTATCCTCTTGGCGAGCTCGATTTCTTCGTCCCTTGTAAGCAAGGGTATCTCGCCCATCTGGGTCAAATACATCCTGACAGGGTCGTCTATCTTCTCGGGAACTGGCTGTTCGTACTTCGCGTCCGCACTCACCCCTTCTTCATCAGGGAGTTCCATATCACCGGCGACGCGACTGTCAACCTCCGATTCATCGATAAGGTCTATCCCTACCTCATCCAACATCAGCAGGATGTCGTCTATTCTCTCCGGTGATACGACCTCGTTATTGGGGAGAATGTCATTGAGCTCCTCGTAGGTCAAATAGCCCTTCTCTTTTCCCCGTTGAGCCAGCATTTTTATCTTTTGGCCCAATTTGTCCATTAGATTCCTCCGGGACATTAGCTCCTCTTCCGATAAAGTTGCGCGCGCTGCCTCTCATGAAATTCCCTGAGCAGCTCCGTCTCTTCTTTTTTCTGGTTGCTGTTTAGTTTATTCATTCTCTCTTTAGTATAACCGATTTCCTTCCTGCCCTCCCGCCTCTTTATATAGTTCACACAGTCCTCAAACCCCTTGCGCTGGTCTCCTTTGACGTCTCCCAGTGTAATGGTTGCCAGAATCCTTGCCTGCTCATCTTCCATAAAGTAAGGGATAAGGTCCTCGGCCCCTATGCGGCCGTTCTCGTGGTATAAATCCAGTGTCTTGAGGATTATCTCCCTTGCGCCACCTGACTTTATGGCGTCTATGCCCAGTTCTGCCTCAAACCTTTCGATTAGTTCGTTGTGAGACAGCAAGAATCCCAGAAGTTCCGTTTCCACGCCGTAATTCGTGCTACCACCGATTATCCCTGCCCGAGTCTCATCACCCTTCATTCTCCGCTCCAGTCTAGAGAATCGCAGTCTGAACGTCTTCTCGTCAATTGACATCCTCTCGGCAATGCTTTTCACAACCTCTTGTTGTATCAGTTTGTCCTTAATCCTGAAAACAGTGTCACCAAGCTCCAGCGCCGCGTTGATTCTGCCGGTTGGGGACGACAGGTCGTGTTTTGCCTCCGTCATCTTCATCTTGAAGCTGAAGAAATCGAGGGCCTCACTTGCCAGCGCCATAAACTTGTCGCGCCCTTCTTTCAAGATAAAATCGCAGGGGTCGTTTGCTTCCGGAAGCTGAACCACCCTGGCCTCTATCTCTTCCTCCAGCAATATGTCAAGGCTCCTGTCGGAAGACCGTCTCCCGGCGTCGTCGCCGTCAAGTATCAAGGTTACCTCAGGGGTCCACTGACGGAGCAGCCTTACGTGCTCCGTTGTAAGCGCGGTGCCCAAAACCCCTACGGTATTACGGATGCCTTCTTGATGAGCGACTATTACGTCCGTATACCCCTCCATGATTAGCGCGCTTCTTTCCGACAGGATTGCCGGCTTTGCAAGGTCCAGCCCGTAAAGACACCTTCCCTTGTTAAATAAGGTCGTTTCCGGGGAGTTTATGTATTTAGGCCCTGAGTCGGACAGGCTTCTGCCCCCAAAACCAACCACGCGCCCGATGTGGTCGTTTATGGGAAACATCAAACGGTCCCTGAAGCGGTCATAAAACCCGCCGCCGCTTCTGGCTATGATGAGCCCGGCGCCTTGCAACTGAGATAGGGGTATGTTCCTGCTTTGCGCGAGTAGCATCAGCGAATCCCAGGCATCAGGCGCGTAGCCCAGGCGAAACTGACGGATAGATGACTCTTTTATTCCGCGCCCGGCAAGATATTTCCTTGTGGCAACTCCTTTGTCACCGAGCAGATGTTTATGGAAAAACTCGGCGGCAAACTTGTTCGTGTCATAAATAAGTGATTTGTGGCCGGGCCGGTTATCTTTTCCGCCTTGTGCCGGCAGGTCAACCCTGGCCTTTACGGCAAGTGCCTTGAGCGCTTCCGGAAAAGAAAGCCCTTCCTTCTTCATTAAAAACGTGAAGACGTTACCGCCTTCGCCACAACCAAAACATTTATATAATTGTTTTTCAGGACTGACCGAAAAGCTTGGTGTCTTTTCCGAATGAAAAGGACACAGGCCCATATGGTTTTTGCCGCCACGTTTGAGGTTAACGTACCGACCAACTACCTCAACAATATCCGTTAGTTTCTGAATCTCATTAATCTTTTCGCTGCCGACGTACCTTGTCATGCAGGTCCCTCGTAGATGAAGTATCATTCAAATCTATTAAGTATATCACAATATTTACGAGAGTCAAAGACTAGATTGTAAAAGATGGAGGGGTTTGCTCTAAGTGCTATTGTGTCAAACAGTTGCAGGCTATTGGTTGGAAACGGTCGTAGGGTGGGCTGCGAAGGGGGTTTATTGAAAAACCCCCTTCGCAGAAAATCTTGGTCTTACCTACAGCGCTTTTTTGCCTTCTTCTTTTTTGCCTTCTTTTTGGCTTTTTTCTTCACAGCTTTCTTCTTCACAGCTCTCTTTACCTTTTTCTTGGCCTTCTTTTTGGCCACTTTGTCACCTCCTTTTGAAATTTTTTGTTACTAAATAACCAAACTTGAAAGAATTATAGCAAAACAACGCGTGTTGTCAAGCAGGTTTTAGCTCTTTTTGTAAATTTTGTAGGAAAAAATCCGAATCGGCGAAATTGGTCTGGAAGGTAATATCCTGACATGAATGTGCGCTACATCCTTGTCACGATTCCTTTTGATTTTAGAAACTGCTTTACGTCGTGAATGGAGTATTCCTTATAGTGGAAGACAGAGGCGGCCAGGGCTGCGTCTGCCGCGCCGGTTGTAAAGACGTCGTAAAAGTGTTCAAGAGTGCCCGCTCCACCGGAGGCTATGATGGGGATGTTGGTGACCCCGGAAACCTCGCGGGTCAGCTCGTTGTCATACCCGTCCTTTGTGCCGTCGCAGTCCATGCTGGTGAGTAGTATTTCCCCGGCACCTCTCTTCTCCGCTTCCCGCGCCCAGGCCAGGGCGTCTTTGCCCGTTGGGGTGCGGCCGCCGTTCAGGTATGTCTCCCAGCGCGACGTGCCGTCGACCCGCTTCGCGTCGATAGCGATTACGATGCATTGGCTGCCGTAACGCCGGGCGGCGCGGGTTATAAGCTCCGGATCCTTTACCGCTGCGGTATTTATGGAGACCTTATCCGCGCCCGCATTCAGCAGTCTGCGGATGTCTTCCAGGTTGCGTATCCCGCCGCCTACGGTCAGGGGTATAAACACCTCAGAGGCCGTGGCCGCCACGTCGTCTATTATGATGTCTCTTTCTTCATGGGAGGCGGTTATGTCAAGGAAGGTTATCTCGTCCGCGCCTTCACGGTCGTAGAAGGCTGCCACTTCAACGGGGTCCCCTGCGTCCCTAAGGTCGAGAAACCTTGTCCCCTTTACAACCCGGCCGCCCTTTACGTCCAGACATGGAATTATACGTTTGGCTAACATTGTGGTGTTAACAGTAGTGTTAAGATTTGTAGGATTTACGGTTGATGTGCATGGGAGTTAAGGGGCGCCGGTTTCTATTGAGAAGATAAAAAGTTGTTCCATTGTCACAAGGCCGGGTAGATGCGCCCCCCCCGGCGGCATTACCTGGGGGGCAAGCGTGTCTTGCCTGTGCCGGTTAGTCCACCTTGGCGCCTCGTTTCTTGAGGTCTTCATTCTCTTCCTTGGAGAGTCCGACCGCCCCGGCGAAGTTTGTGAATTGTACGTTGGCTTCTCTCAGGTCGGCATGGTGCAGGTTGGCATTACTCAGGTCAGCATTGCCCAGGTTGGCGAGGGCCAGGTTGGCCGCATATAGCACTGCCTGCCCCAGGTTGGCTTCCCTCAGGTCGGCGCCTTGCAGATTTGCGCCGCTCAGGTCGGCGTTGCTCAAATTAGCGCTGTTCAGGTTTGCCCCCTTCAGATCAGCCATGCTGAGGTTGGCGTTCTGAAGGTTGGCGCCGAACAGGTTGCATTTGGGACATTCAAGCGTCTTTAGCAGTGTTGCCGTGTTTTCACTTACAGAGGCGCCGTAGGCGACGTGTGAAAGCGGGTCCGGTGCCATTTGAGTGAATCCCGTGGAAACGGCAAGGGCGGTGACCAGCAATAATCTCTTGATGTAACCCATTCTGTAAGTCCTCCAATCCTCTCCTCTTTGTTCTTTAGTTATTTGTCGGGGCCTTGGGCGCTGTCTTTCTGCGTGTATATTTTGCACGACAGCGTGCGACAGCATAATACCCGGACTCGCCAAAGAATCCAAATGTTTTATGAGAACACGGGGGCTTTGTAGCGCTTATTACGGGGGGGGGTCTAGAAGTCTTTTTCGGGACTCGACGCCTTGGCGTAGAGTTTTTTGGGTATCCTGCCTGAAAGGTATGCGAGTCTGCCTGATTCACAGGCAAGTCCCATAGCCCTTGCCATCTTTACCGGTTCTTTTGCGTGCGCTATACCGGTATTGAGGAGGACACCCGCGCAGCCAAGCTCCATGGCCACCGCAACGTCGGAAGCGGTGCCGACCCCGGCGTCAACTATAATGGGCAGCTTCGCGTTCTCCAGTATAATCCTGATATTATTCATGTTTAAAATGCCCTGGCCTGAACCGATGGGGGCGCCTGCGGGCATAACACTGGTGACTCCCAGGTCTTCCAGTCTCTTCGCGATGATGGGGTCGTCGGTGGTATATACCAGCACTGTGAAGCCATCTTTCACCAGTTGTTTCGCGGCCTCCAGTGTGCCGAACGGGTCGGGCAGCAATGTCCTTTCGTCTGCAAGCACCTCCAGTTTTACCATGTCGGAGATGCCGGTCTCTCTGGCCAGGTGGGCGGTGCGTATCGCCTCGTCTGCGCTGTAGCAGCCTGCCGTGTTGGGGAGTATGGTGTACTTATTTGTGTCTACGTAATCGAGGAGTGATTCCTGCGGCCTGTCCTTCAGGCTGAGCCGCCTTACCGCCACGGTTACCACCTCTGTCCCGCTCGCCTCCAGGGAGTCGCGCATGGACTCCATAGAGGGGTATTTCCCGGTGCCGACGAAGAGCCTTGAGGTGAATTCGTACTTCCCTAAACGGAGCTTGTCTTCTCGAATATCTTTAAGGAGGGTGTTTCCCATAACAAAATAAGTGCCTTATCCGCCGCCTACAAAGGTTACTATCTCAAGAGAGTCATCTTCTCTTAGCGTTTTTTCGCCAAGCTTGTCACGCGGGATGACCTTGCGGTTCAGTTCCACGGCCACAGGGCGGTTGCTGATGCCCAGAGAGTCCAACAACTCCTTAACCGTGATTCCGTCAGGATATGTCTCCGTCTCGCCGTTTACTCTAAGACGCATCTTTCTCTATGCCTTTATGCTCACCTTCTTGGCCCTGATGTGCTGGTCAATGGCCCGCGCCGCGTTCTTGCCGGCTCCCATTGCCAGGATTACCGTGGCGGCGCCGGTCACTATGTCCCCGCCGGCGAAGACCCCTTCCTTGGTGGTCTCGCAGGTGTTTTCGTCTATTACTATAGTACCTTTCGGCGTTACCTTTAAACCGGGGGTTGTCATGGGCACCAGCGGGTTGGGTCTGGTGCCGATTGCCATTATAACACAGTCCACGTCGATTGTGAACTCCGAGCCCTCAACGGGTACGGGACGTCTACGCCCCGACTCGTCCGGCTGTCCGAGTTCCATCTTTATGCATTCGATGCCGCTCACCCAGCCGTCCTCGTTTCCAAGTATCTTGACCGGATTGGTGAGCAACCTGAACTTTAGGCCCTCTTCCTCGCCATGCTTTATTTCTTCGATGCGCGCGGGCATCTCGTCCCTGGAACGGCGATACACGATGTAGACCTCCTCGGTGACCTCCATCCGCAATGCGGTACGCGCGGCATCCATTGCAACGTTTCCCCCGCCTACGACGGCGATGCGTTTCTTCCTCAAGACCGGGGTGGCATATTCGGGATCGTAGGCCTTCATCAGGTTTATACGGGTGAGATATTCATTGGCGGAATACACGCCGCAGAGGTTCTCGCCGGGGATGTCCATAAAGGTGGGCAGCCCCGCGCCCACCGACACAAATACCGCGTCAAAACCCTCTTCCAGAAGTTCGTCCACGGTCTCCGTCTTGCCGACGACGCAATCGACCTCTATCTTCACGCCTAATTTCTTCAGATAATCTATCTCGGCGCCAACGATGTCCTTGGGCAGCCTGAATTCCGGTATTCCGTATAGCAGCACCCCGCCCGGCTTGTGCAACGCCTCGAAGATTACGACTTCGTGTCCCATCTTGACCAGTTCGCCGGCGGCCGAGAGTCCTGCCGGGCCGGAACCCACGACGGCGACCTTACAGCCCGTGGGTGGTTGTTTCTCGGGCAGCTTTATCTCGCCGTGTTCCCTCTCGTAGTCCGCGGCGAAGCGTTCAAGATGGCCGATTCCGACCGACGTAAACTTCTTGCCGACGATGCAGACCTTTTCGCACTGGTCCTCCTGAGGGCAGACGCGCCCACAGACGGCCGGGAGGCTGTTGGTCTCCTTTATCTTTCTGGCCGCGCCGATATAATCCCCGTCTTCGATAAGTTTTATAAAGGCCGGGATGTCGATGCCGACCGGACAGCCCGCCACGCACAGGGGGTTCTTGCACTGCAGGCAGCGTATGGCCTCTTGCCGGGCAAGCTCCGCCGTGTAGCCCGTCGGCACTTCGGCCCAGTCCCTTCGCCTCTCCGTGGCGCCACGTTGCGGCATGTGAACCCGGGGCTGTTTGTGGGCGTCCTTACGGTTATGTCCGTCTTCACACTTGGAGGTATCGTCTGTCATTTCTTTGTCTCCTGGGTCTCTTTTACCCCGTGTGTGCGTTCAAACTTCTCGTTCATCATCCCTTCCTCGTCTACGTATAGCTTCAGCCTCTTCATCAGCTCGTCAAAGTCAACCTCGTGCGCGTCGAACTCGGGCCCTTCCACGCAGCCGAACCGCGTCACTCCACCCACGGTCACACGGCATGCGCCGCACATGCCCGTGGCATCTACCATTATCGGGTTGAGACTTACTACCGTTTTTATACCGTATGGCTTTGTAAGCTTGCTGACGGCCGCCATCAGAGGAACCGGCCCGACCGCCACCACCAGGTCTATCTTTCTGCCGCTGTCAATAATCTCCTGCAGCAGCTGGGTGGGGAACCCGTGGAAGCCGCGTGAACCGTCGTCGGTGCATATCTTAAGTTCGTGGCATACCTTCTTCATTTCGTCTTCCATTATGACGAGGTCCTTGTTCCGGGCGCTCACGACCGCAATAACGTGATTTCCCGCCTTATACAGCGCCTCCGTGATAGGCCTGCCCAGCGCGGTCCCAAGTCCGCCGCCTATGCAGACCACTGTGCCGAAATTCTCTATGTGCGTGGGATGGCCCAGCGGCCCGGCGACGTCCTGGATGTAATCTCCTATATTGAGAGTGGCCATCTGCTTCGTGGTATAGCCGACCGTCTGGAACACTATTGTAATGGTTCCGGCATCAGGGTCGGAGTCTGAGATGGTCAGAGGTATCCTTTCACCAAGCTCGTCCGGCCGCAGCATTACAAACTGCCCGGCCTTCCTTTTCCTGGCGACCTTCGGGGCCTCTATAACTATCTGAATAATATTGTCGGTGAGTTTCTTCTTGGCGAGTATCTTAAACATTTGTTATTCCTACGTCTAGCCGGCTGTGAAGAAAGAAAAAGATGACCCGCCTGTCCCGCAAAACATACCTATAAAATGGAAGGAGGTCACCTCTCTTTTAATGTTAGCTTGCGGTCTGTTTAATTGCAAGAGGAGATTTGACAATATATTCCGGTGGCTATATAATCAAGCACTTATAGGAAAGTGTGCTTTTTCGTTACGAATAAATGCGTTAAGAGGGGTCCGGGAGATGGGTGCGGACGACATCAAGAAGCTGAAGGAACTTATTGACAGGTCCGAGAGGCCCCTGCTGACGGGTCACGTCCGTCTTGACGGCGATGCCCTTGGCTCTCAACTGGCGCTGTATCACGCACTCAGGAATATGGGCAAGGACCCCTGTATCTTAAACGATTCCGGTATTCCCAGGGTCTATAAATTCTTGGTGAAGGACGTTGAGACAATGCGCTGGAGTGAGGAGACCAAGGCCTCTCTGTCCGCAAACGGAGAATCTTACGGGTTCGACCTCGTCTTTGTGTTAGACACCCCTTCGGCGAGCAGGACGGGTGGTGTTCAACAGATAGTATCTTCGGGAATACCCGTTATAAACAATGACCACCAACTGTGCAGCGACAACTTTGGCGACATGAACATCGTGCATACTGGGAAGTGCTCTACCGGTGA
>JAUVQR010000172.1 GCA_030598065.1 Planctomycetota bacterium
CCCACGCATGTCCATATACATAAACCTGTACGACGCCATCCACGTACCGGCCTGGTGGACGTGACTCCCCATAACGCCTATCGGCCCGTAGCTGTCAGGGCGGTCATGATCATGGCTATGGCTATGCAGCCCGGCCTTTGCCGTCAAACCATGCGATGTGTGTGCTTTGCTTAAACCATGTCTACTGTTTATGCTGTGCGAACCCTGCAAACCCTGTATGCCCTGTGTATCCACTGAACAACGCGGACACAGGCCATACCGTTTACTTTGTGTCTCCTGCGCGTAGGCATTATACACTGGTGCATGGAAGAACAGGAACGCAATTATAACTGCAAAGAGTCTCATCTTGTTGTCCCTTTCTTAACCTGATAAACCATCTCAGAAAAAGTGCGTAGCGCGAATGGCGGTATGCCGTAGGCACACTGCGGGCGCACTCCTCCTGTAGCGGATTTCTCAGAGAATTTTCGTCTAGAGGTTAGATAGGTTAAGAAAGAATTCTGGGGACCTTGTCTGTAGGTGGGATAGATACGTCATCAATTACGGCGGTGTCAGACCCTCCCCGTCTTGAAGAGGTATCGCAGAACAAGACAAGCGGGTCTGGGCCGGGCATGTAAGGGTCTTGTGCAGAGTTTAACAGCACAGCGGTATGGCCACACCAGGGCATGTACCACAAAGACGGCTCACCGTCCCAACTCCGTTCTTCACCTGAAACAATGTCGGCGTCAGCGGTGGTTAAAAATTCAGCCCCGTGGTCGTCTCCACAGCAGGAGCACCCCGGAGGGCAACTGCAGCCGCTGCCACAGCACAGAGATACGGCGGTCTCGCCCTGTACGTTAACCGTGAAGGCGGCAACCCCCGTAAAAGAGAGCAGCACAAGTATTAATGATACGGACAGCCTGTGTCGCCCGGCCATGAGGCGGATTCTATTTGACACCCAAAAAGAAATCAACTCTAATTTGCGTTGGAGGCAACCGCAACTCTCTGAGATTAAAACTTTTGCGCAACTCGTTCCCATGACGCTTCTCCTCTACGACGACATATACCTCAGGCACGACACCGGCCCCTCTCATCCGGAGAACTATAAGCGCCTTGAGTGCATTGTCGACCATCTGAAGACCACCGGCCTGTGGGACAAATCCACCCTGATGAACCCAAGGGCCGCAACGGTTGAGGAGATAGCGCTGGTCCACGAAAGGGCTTACATAGACAGGGCGAGACAACTGGCCGAGGCCGGTGGCGGGCAGCTTGACCCCGACACCACCCTATCACAAGATTCATACCGGGCCGCGCTCTATGCCGCGGGCGCGTTACTTACGGCGGCGGACGCCATCATGGAAGGAATGTCAAAGAACGCCTTCTGCATGGTTCGCCCTCCGGGGCACCACGCGAGACCGGCAAATGGCATGGGGTTCTGCGTCTTCAACAACGTCGCGGTAGTCGCGCAATACCTGGTATCAAGACACAAACTCAAACGCGTCTTTATATTGGACTGGGACTGCCATCACGGCAACGGCACCCAGGAGATGTTTTACGGCGAACCCGGCGTGTTCTACATGTCACTACACAGGTGGCCGTTTTATCCCGGTACCGGGGGGGCGGACGAAAGGGGCAGCGGCCCGGGAAAGGGCTTTACCTTAAACATTCCCGTTACAGACGGCACTTCGCCGGAGGAGTATATAACGTCCTTCAAGAATGCCATGGACAACGACATCAAGGCGTTTAACCCTGAGTTTATAATAATATCCGCGGGCTTCGACGGATATTCCGAAGACCCGGTCGGCGGACTCGGCCTCGCGGCAGAGGATTTCGCCACACTTACCGGCATCACGTTGGATCTGGCGGACAGGTGCTGCCGGGGCCGTGTGCTGTCATGTCTTGAGGGCGGCTACAACCTGCAGGGCCTGCCCCTGTGCGTCGAGCAGCACCTGAACGTACTGCTTGAGGCGTAGTTATACGGTTGCACGATTACACGTACACGATATAACGTCGAACAAGAGGGCAACATCAAAGGACTAATCTCATGAACGTCTTCCTCAGCATAGCGATTATGCTGGCCGGCGCGCTGCTATTCGCGTCCCTTATAAAGAGGCTTGAACTCCCGGAGGTCTCCGCCTTTCTGCTGCTGGGCATTTTCCTCGGCCCCCACTCGCTGAACCTTGTGGCTGAACACATATACGACCTCTCCGACCCGATATCACTCCTCGCGCTTGGGATTATAGCCTTCATGCTGGGAGAAGAGCTGTCGCTGAAGAACCTGGAGAAGACGGGCAAGACCATCCTCTGGATATCTATATTTGAGACCATCGGCGTCTGTGTAGTGGTAACCGCAGTCATCCATTTCGTATTACATCAGCCATTTTATCTGGCTATCCTGCTGGGCGCCATCGCTACGGCAACAGACCCCGCGGCAACGATGCTGGTTGTCAGACAGTACCGGGCCAAAGGCACCTTTACCAATACACTACTTGGTATAGTGGCGATAGACGACGTCTGGGGCGTCATAACCTTTGCCGTATGCCTCTCTATAGCAGAACTGGCATACATGCCCGAGGCGTATACAAGTATATTGTCGCCCGAAGTCATCCATCCGTTGATTGAGATACCTGCCTCTCTGATACTGGGCGCCGTGGCCGCCTTCGCACTGTCCAGGGTCTCACATTACTTCAATGGCGGCGCAAACCTCCTGGTGCTGGTCTTATCGTGTATCTTCGTGTTAATAGGCGTGTGTCTCTCGCTCGACCTGTCGGTCCTGCTGGCCAACATCGCGCTCGGCGTAACGCTTGTCAACATCGACAGCGACCCGAAGAAATTCTTCGACACGTTGAGGGAGGCGGCATCGCCCATATTCATCATGTTCTTTGTCCTGGCAGGCGCCCACTTTGACGTCATGGCGTTTATGGCGCTTGGAGGCGTAGGACTCGCCTATATAATATGCAGGGCCGCGGGCAAGATGCTGTCCGCGTTACCCGGTGGCTATTTCGCCGGCGCGGACGCCAAGACAACGAAGTATATGGGACTCGCGCTCCTGCCCCAGGCGGGCGTGGCACTGGGCATGGCACTGGTTGCAAAGAATCACTTTCCCGACGTAGCGGATACGATCTTCACCATAGCAATCGCAACCACCGTCGTCTTTGAGATACTGGGCCCCGTCTGCACCAGATACGCCCTCTCAAAGGCGGGAGAGATTGAACCAACATAGCATGTTTGCTTCGCGCCTGATTTTACTATCAAATTTTAAGCGTACGTTTAAGCGTACAAAAATCTCGCTGAACCCGTGCGAATCCCTTAAATTACTATGAATGTCTTCCTCAGCATATCAATCGTACTGGCAGGGGCGCTCATCTTCGCCTCTGTCATAAGGAGATTAAAACTTCCTGAGGTCACGGCCTTCCTACTACTGGGGATAATCCTGGGCCCGCACCTCTTGCATCTCATATCGGAGGAGATATATGAGATGTCGAGCATGATCTCACTCATAGCCCTTGGGATTATCGCCTTCATGCTGGGAGAAAACCTGTCGCTGGAAAACCTGAAGCGCACGGGCAGGTCCATCCTCTGGATATCGGTCTTTGAGACCGTAGGGGTGTGCATACTGGTGACCGTGGTTATGTATTTCATCCTCCATCAGCCCTTCCACGTGGCCATCCTGTTGGGGGCTATCGCGACGGCTACCGCACCCGCCGCAACTATGCTGGTGGTAAGAGAGTACCGGTCTAAAGGCACGTTTACCGATACGCTACTTGGAATAGTGGCAATAGATGACGCCTGGGGCATCATAATCTTCACCATCTGCCTCTCAATCGCCAGGCTTACAGGCGTCTCCGAGACCAATACGTATCAGACAATACAGGTACTCATCAGTTCGCTGTTTGAGATAGCGGGTTCTTTGTTGCTCGGTGGCCTGGTCGCCGTCGCAACGTCCAGGTCGTCCGGGTACGTCAGCGACAACGCCCATCGTCTGGTACTTATCATATGGGGGATTTTCTTCGTAATTGGCACGTCCCTTTATCTGGAATTATCCGTACTGCTCTCAAATGTCGCGCTGGGCGCGACACTGGTCAACATAGACAGGAAGGCGCCTGTCTTCTTTGAAAAATTGAGGGAGGTGGACGAGCCCATTTATATCATGTTCTTCGTACTGGCCGGTGCCCACTTCGACATACTGTCGCTGGAACAGGTCGGGGTTGTTGGATTTGCCTACATTTTATGCC
>JAUVQR010000238.1 GCA_030598065.1 Planctomycetota bacterium
CCAAGGAGGGTGAAGCAGCAACTCCAGGGGCCGAGGTTGCCGATAAGGGTGAAAAGGCGTAGTCAGGATAAGTGGAAGGTTAGTAGGGTATGTGGCATCACAACTTGTTTAGGATCAACCATAGAATGCTTGTAATAACCGTATTGTTCTTCGCTGCTTTTGTATCCTCTCCCTGCACGATTGCACAGGCGGACCCTGGCAATACCCCGCCACCTTTAGAACTGGAAGAGGTCCAGCAGATACTGGATAACGCCAAGGCGAATTACGCCAAGGTCCATGACTATACAACCATGATGCACAAGGAGGAATACAAGGACGGCGAGATAGAACTGGACGAGGATACCATGATAAAGTTTCAGAAGCCGTTCAAAGTGTATTTAAAATGGACCAGCGGCGATAACGCCGGTTCCCAGCTGCTATACGTAAAAGGGAAGTATGACAATAAGATGATAGTCCGTAAGGGCGGCGGTTTTTTAAAAAAGGTTTTCGGTACCATGGAGATGGACCCCTACGGATTCTGGTTAAGGAAGTTTACAAAGCACTCAATAGATGAAGTGGGTTTTGGCGGACTAATTGAGAAATCCCACGAACAGTTCCAATTTGCGCTGGAGAAAGGCTTTATAACCGCGGCGCAGAGCACCCTGACCGAGTTTGACGGCAAGCCGGCTTATAAGGTGGTGTTTGTGGTGTCTCCAGAGGCAGAGGCGGACGGGTATTACTGTCACAGTGCCATACAATACTTTGACGCCGAGACCTTTATGCCCGTCAAATCGACGTTCTGGCTGTGGGAAGATGACTCTGCCGAGATATTCACCTATAGCGACATTAAACTGAACGTTGGCCTGCCGGATGTCGCCTTCGACAGGGATAATGAAGAGTATCAGTTTTAGGGGGAATGGAGCACCCTCTTGTCTCCCTCTCTCTTCGTGAGGCGCATCTGATCAAAGTATTCTAGCAGCGGCACGACGTATTTGCGCGACGTGCCTACAAGGTCTCTGAAGTCTCCCACCGTTACGGCCCCTTTTTCTTGTATTTGACTTTTAAGCCTCTCCTTCAGCTCCTCTACCGCCTTGGCGTGAAAGTAAAGTGCGGGCTTTATTTCAATCAGCGTGCCTTCTTCGACCATCAGATTGAACAACGACCTGAACCTGTCCCTTTCGGAAGAATCCTTGGGCAGTAATTTTTCCAGCGCCGGTGGAGCCAACCTGTCCTTTAAGAAAGAGTCTTCGATTGATTTGACGGTCTTCCTGTCCGACTCGGACAGGCTTACATGGTAGCCCGCCATAGCGATCTTGTTGCCTGAGGTGGTTGTGATGACGCCTTCCCGCCGCAGGTCGTCCATGGCCCTTGACAGCAACCGGACGGGGGTGCCTTTCGGAAGCCTGGTTCGCAGCGCGGAGTCTTCAATACCCCGCTTGACGGGGTTGGCCCTGTGGAATTCCTCTACATGCCTCACGATTTGAGTCTTGGTGGCGGAGAGCTTGTCCCGGTGGGCGCTGAAGACCTTTGAGTTGTCTTTTATTTCTACCAGGACGCCCCTTTTTGTAAGCTCGGCGAGCGCCTCTTTCACCCTCGAAGGGTGCATGTGAAGACGCCTTGATATATCTTCATGGGAGAAAAGAAAGTGTCCCGGTTCGAGAAAGGTCTTTTCTATAATATCGTAGTCCGTGCCTTTCAACAGCAGTCTCAACGGTTCAAGCGTTTCTTCCCTGAAACGTTTGAGCCTTCCGGTGTGCGCTGCCCTCAGTACCTCGCCTCCCCCTATTGTCCGGCAGGGGGAATAAGAACGCATCACATAATGCTCTCCCCTCTCAGCCACGACGGTTCCTTCCAGTTTATACTGAACGAAGGCGTCCTCGCCGGGTCGAACGACGTCTTTATCTAACAGGACGACCCTGCCCATCACCTCGCTGGTGGCGATATGGAATCTGATTCTTTCCCTGTTTACCAGCGGTTTGCGGGCGGACGAGAGGTAATTGAGGTGACAGTCAACTATGTCTACAGGCTCCAGATAGCCTGGGACAGAGAGCTGATGTCCCCTGTAGACCTCGGACGTCTTCACCCCCGAGAGGTTGAGCGCGGTACGCTGTCCCCGGTGCGCGCGGTCGGACTTCTTCCCGTGCACCTCTATGCCCCTCACCCTCACGGTTTCCTTTGCAGGCAGTATCTCCACCGCGTCTCCAACCTTGACCTCCCCGCTTGACACGGTACCGGTTACCACACAGCCGAAGCCTTGTATGGTAAAGGCCCTGTCAATGGGGAGGCGGAAGATGCCCTGAGTCGGTTCCTCCTGGAGATTCAGTACGAGTCCCTTCAACGTCTCCTTCAGCTCCGGAATCCCTTCTCCCGTCAAGGAGGATACGGTCTCTATAGGGGCGTCCTGGAGAAAAGTCCCTTTTACCAGCTTCTTTACGTCCTCTTTGACCAGTTCCAACCAGTCATCGGCCACCAGGTCTTTCTTTGTTATGGCGATTATTCCGCGTTTTATACCGAGCAGTTCCAGTATATCGAGGTGCTCGACCGTTTGCGGCATTACGCCGTCGTCCGCTGCGATGACCAGCATGGCAAGGTCAATCCCCGTCGCGCCCGCCAGCATGTTCTTCACAAAACGTTCATGGCCGGGCACGTCGACAATGCCTATCCTGACGTCCTTATCTACATCTATGTCCAGGTAAGCGAACCCCAGGTCTATGGTTATGCCCCGGGTCTTTTCCTCCGGCAGGCGGTCGGTGTCGATGCCGGTAAGGGCCAGGATGAGGGCTGTCTTGCCGTGGTCGATGTGCCCTGCCGTACCGAGAACCACCTTCTTCACTATGCAACTCCAAAGATATTGAGGATGGCGTTGAGGGTCTCGGCCGTCTCTGAGCCGTTGGTTACGGTGCGGAGGTCCAG
>JAUVQR010000114.1 GCA_030598065.1 Planctomycetota bacterium
CCTCGCAGTATCAGTTCGGCCGCCATCGCCATAGCGTCTCCTCTGTCCGCCAACCTTTTTCCGTCGCAATCCCACAACTCAACGTGCGGACCGCAGTCGGGACACGCTATCGGCTGGGCGTGGAACCGCCTGTCCCCCGGCGATTCATACTCACCGCGACAGGCATCGCACATCTCCAACCCCTTCATAGTGGTATCCGGCCTGTCGTAGGGGAGGGCGTTTATTATCGTCAGTCTCGGCCCGCAGTTGGTGCAGTTGGTAAACGGATACAGGTGCCGCCTTGCCCCCGGTTGAAGGGTCTCCGCCCGGCATTCCTCGCAGGTGGATATGTCCGGCGGGACAGCGGGCGATAGTTCACCCCCTGCGGCGCTCTTCGCAATAGTAAACGTCCCAAGGTCTATAAGGCTGCGATCAAGGAATGAGAATTCCAGACTCGATATACGGGCCAGCGGGGGCTTTTCACGGGGAATTCTGAGGATAAGCTCATTGAGTTCTCCCTCCTCTCCTTCCGCCTCTATAAGTACGCCCCAGGGTAGGTTCATGACGTAGCCCGCCAGGCCGAGTGAGCTGGCCAGCCTGTAAATAAACGGCCTGAACCCCACGCCCTGCACCACGCCGCTCACGGACACCCTGACCCTCTTCAGGCGGCTAGTCTGTCTCGATTTCAAGGCTTTCAAGGATGATACCGTCTCCTTGTCCGGCAACAGTTCTGGTCCTTGTGGACTTGCATCTCGCGCAACACGGGACGCCCGGCGCGTCCGTCTCAAATTCATAATCGCATGAAAGGCATCTTATCGTGGCGGGTTTCTCAACAATCTCAAGCTCTGCACCCTCCGCGACGGTACCCCGGGAGCAGAGAGTAAGGGTTTCTTTTAGATGCTCCGGGTTTGTCGCTGAATGGGCCCCCACAGACAGCCTCAGCCTGACAACCCTCTTCCCGTTCCGCCGTCTCGATTCCCTGTCCACCACGTCAAGGATGGCCCTGCAACTCTCTATGTCATGCATGTCTAACGCGCGCCGTTTTTAGCAGGCCCTTTACCTCTTCAAGGAGCATTTTTATCAGCTCGTCGAGCCGCGCGGCGACCGGCTCGGACAGGTCAAGCCCTACGTCCACCGTCTGGGGCTGGATGCCGAACAGGCGGACCGTTCGGGGCAGATAACCCTGGAACCTTGACAGCGACAGCACCTCACGAAGTCCTATCTGATGGGCGGAGAGCTTCTGAGAGTTGTAGACCTCGTCAATATCATCGCCCTCCAGGCGTAAGATATTGCCGGGCTTTGCACCACTGTCTATGGCATCTACTATGAAGACGGCCTCCCGGCCCTCCATGTATGGCAACAGCGTAAGCCCCAGCGTGCCGCCGTCCAGCACCTCTACGTCATCGTCATCCGGCAGCAAATGTTCACTTATTATTTTTTCCACCACGCGCACACCGAGACCCTCGTCCTTTAGCAGGATGTTTCCCACACCCAGTATCAACACCTTCTTCATGTCATGAAACCTCTGAGAAACTCCATGTCTTCGTCTATCACACTCGCTTATGGTATCTTCTTCTCGGCCTACTCTGGCGCAGGGCAACAAATCCTGCACTACCCGCTCTACCTGTCATTGCTTCGGGGCTATGCCCCTCGCAATGACAAAAGTAGTCGTAGGATGCCGTACCGTAGGCCGAAAACCCGCCAGCTAGTCTGGTGGGCATGTTCGCCTCTGACGTGATACCGAAACGCACCTCCTCCTTTTTAACGCTATCTGCGGGTGTCAAGTCTCTTCTCTTTAATAAATTTGTAGCCGTTAAACATGGCCTCCACCAGCCCCTCCCTCTCGCTCATGGAACACAGGAACACGGAGTAGACGTGATGTATGAGAAACATCATAAAAACCCAGGTCAGCATGTGGTGCACCAGTCTCAGTTGCTGGGCGCCGAAGGTCGCCACCATCCAGCCCACGCCGCCGGGCTGCTGCATGGTGTAGAGGCTGTGGCCCGTGAGTATCTCTATCAGGCACAGCCCGAAAATCGTACCGTAGGCCATGCCGGCAAGGGCGTTGTGCCCTATGGCACCCGGACTGTCCATCTTGAGGAACAGGTACCACTTCAGCGTCTCGAAGGCGTTGTGCCGCCTCTCGGCGCTGACCGGGATGAGGCCCCTCCAGCTCGCGTACTCGTTCCCGACAAACAGCCACAGCAGGCGCACAAACACGGCCGTCGAGAACACCAGCGCCGCTACATAGTGTATAAACTTGACGTTGCTCATAATAAGCACTTCGTTTCTTGTAAACAGCACCGGGTTCCCTATAAGATAACCCGTCGTGGCCAGCACCAGTATGCACACCACCATCATCCAGAGTGACCACCTCACCACCGGTTGCCAGACGTAGACCTCTATCCTTATCTCGCTCTTCGCCCTTGAAACGCTCATGTGCTATCCGACCTTCACAAAATTCATCTCCCTGCCGCTTGTGTCATATATATGAACCCCGCAGGCCATGCAGGGGTCAAACGAATGCACCGTCCTCAGTATCTCCAGGGGCTGCGCCGGGTCCGCCACCGGCGTGCCTATCAACGCCTTCTCCACGGGACCGACCTGGCCCCTGTCGTCTCTCGGCCCCAGGTTCCAGGTGCTGGGCACTACGCACTGGTAGTTATGGATTTTCTTGTCTTTTATGTGTATCCAGTGCCCCAGCCCGCCGCGCGGGGCCTCGTAGAGACCGTACCCCATGGCCTCCGCTGGCCATTCGGACGGATCCCATCTCTCGCCCGAATGAATCTGCAATTCACCCCGGCTCATGTTGGCCGCCAGCTGGTCCGTCCAGTCAATTATCTGCTCGGCAAGAACCACCGTCTCCACCCCTCTGGCCAGCGTCCTCCCCAACGTCGAGAAGAGCGCCTCGGCCGGGACGTCCAGCTTTTCAAGCGCGCCGTCTATAAGCCCCTTTACTCTGCCGTGGCCGGAGGCATAGGCGACCAGCATCCGGGCCAGCGGCCCCACCTCCATCGGCCTGCCCTCATAGCGCGGCGCCTTCATCCAGCTGTACTCGCCGTCGGTACCAATCTCTTTATAGGGAGGCTTCGGCCCCGTGTATTTGGGTATTGTCTCTCCCTTCGAGGGGTGCCTTGCTTCTTCATTGCCGCCAGAATACTCGAACCACGAGCGGGTGACGTATTCCGCAATCTTATCCTGGTAAACCGGATGCACCTTCCCAAGATTGCCGTCCAGTATTATGCCGGGCGGTATATATACGTTTGACGAGTCGTCGCTCATGGGAAACTCGCCGTACGAGAGATAGTTCCCCACACCCTTTCCGATAAGCGCCCACTCTTTATAAAAAGACGCGATAGCCAAGAGGTCGGGCAGGTATACCTTTTCCACAAACGTCTTGGCCTTTACCGCCAGGTCCCTGATCAGCGCGATGCTGCCGGCGTTAAGCGCGTCCTCGGCCTTCGGGTCAACGGGCACGGATACACCGCCCACTATCAGCGACTGCAGGTGCGGGTTCTTGCCGCCCAGGACCGCATGTATCCGTATAAAATCCTTCTGCCATTCCAGCGCCTCAAGGTAATGGGCCACCGCGAGCAGGTTGGCCTCCGGGGGGAGCTTATACGCCGGGTGCCCCCAATAGGCGTTGGAGAACGGCCCCAGCTGCCCGCTCTCGACAAACTTCTTGAACCTGTCCTGCACGCCCCTGAAGTAGACCTTGCCCGACGGTTGCCAGTCGGAGATCGACTCGGCAAGCGCGGCCGTAGCTGCCGGGTCTGCCTTCAGGGCGGAGGTGATGTCCACCCAGTCGAGCGCGTGCAGATGATAGAAATGAATCACGTGGTCATGCATAAACTGCACGGCGGAGATAATGTTTCTTATCAAACGGGCGTTGGGCGGGATGCGGATGTCCAGCGCGTCCTCCACCGCCCGTATCGACGCAAGCGCGTGGACCACCGTACACACGCCGCATATCCTCTGGGCGAACAGCCACGCGTCCCTTGGGTCCCTACCCTTAAGGATTATCTCTATGCCCCGGAACATGGTTGCGCACGAGAAGGCGTCGGTAATGACGCGCTTATCGGTATCTACCTCCACCTCTATCCGGAGGTGACCTTCGATGCGCGTTATGGGGTCTACCACTATTCTTACGATTTTTATCCCTCCTCGTTTTTTCCTTAACCCACGTCAACTCGCTCGACCTTTTGTAGGGGCGACCCGCCGGGTCGCCCCTACCTTATTTATTTAGCAGAGTAAACTCTGTCGCTACAATTATAATGTATTTGTAGTTGCCCGATTTATCGGGCTCATAATGCCCCCATACAATGCGGCAACCGCTATTCCCCCAAAAAAACGGTGCGTCTCGACGCACCCTACAGTTTGTCATCGCGCTTACGTATGATTTGATCCCTGACCCAGCTGCCCGCGCCGTGGAGCAGGAACAAGGCCGCTGTCCCGGCCACAAGCCCTATTCCGATCTTGTCAACAGTGGTCTCCACCCCGAATCCGGGTACCTTCGGGAGGTGTTTGTAGAACGGCGACATGCTGTCCCAGAAATTGGGCTCGGCGCATCCGATGCAGGGGTGGCCGCTGCCTACGGGCCAGCTGGTGCCGTTATTCCAGCGTACTTTTGGGCAGTTGTGGAAGGTCGCTGGGCCCTTGCATCCCATCTTATAAAGACACCACCCGTTCCTGTGTCCCTCATCGCCCCACCTCTCAACAAATTTTCCAGAGTCGTAAGAGCCGCGCCTTTCGCATGCGTCATGGATGCGCCTGCCGTATGCAAACAGCGGACGGTGCAAACGGTCTGTTGACGGAGCGCTTCCAAAGGTAAGCAGGTGGACAAGGGTGGCGGAGACGTTTACAACGTTTACCGGACAGGCAGGCAGGTTTATTATATTTTTAAGGTTAGGCACCACCTGCTCGACGCTCTTGGCGCCGGTCGGGTTGGGACTTGCCATGGGGAGACCGCCGAAACATGCGCACGTGCCGACGTTTATGACAATCGACGCGTCCTTGCAGACCCTCTTCGCCCTCTCCTCGGCGGTCTCCCCGCCGATGGTGCAGTAGACGCCGCCATCCCCGGTAGGTATCGATCCCTCTATGATGGCGACATACCTGCCCTTTTCCTCTTCCACCGTCTTCCAGAGCACCTCCTCCGCCTGGTGACCGGCGGCGGTCATCAGGGTCTCGGAGTAATTTATCGCCAGGACGTCAAGGATAAGCTGCGAGGCGGAGGGATTGCTTGCGCGAAGGAAGGACTCGGTGTCGGCAGTACAGCTCTGAAACTCTAGCCATACAAGCGGGAGCCTCTTTGAGGACCTCAGGGCCTCTTCCACCTTTGCGACGGCGTCCCAGGGAAGCGCCAGCGTACCGACCATAAAGGTGCAGAACTTCAGGAAGTCGCGCCGGGTAAGACCCCTGTCAAGGAACTCCTCGTATATAGATTTATCCGTCGTCATAGCGTAAGATTGCCTTTTAAACGGTCCACTATCGAGTGTCAAAAGCCATTATACCACAATTTAATATTAAAGAGGGAATTTGGCGCTCCAAAAGGGTCTTGCGGTGGCCGCACCTACGGGTTCGATTGTTTCAAGCGAGCCAGGTGAGCTTCATCCAGTCGGGTCCTGAACCGTTGCGCCCATTCATGTAGCACGTGTTCGGACTGTTCAAACCTCGTGAGACCGGCCAGCCCACGTCGCCCCTTTTGACAATCAATCGCCGCCGCTATCCTTTCCCCA
>JAUVQR010000269.1 GCA_030598065.1 Planctomycetota bacterium
AAGCCGTCACGCCTTTGGGGGACCTGTATTTGGCCCGGCCCCCAGAATCTTAAACCACGCACAAATTTGGCCCAGCTGTTTTTACTGTGCTTTTGGTGGGGGCGACCCGGCGGGGCGCCCCTACACTCCGTTGTAAAAACACTGTAGCGTCCGATCTCCGTATCGGACGACCATAGTCTAGTGGTTTCTGTATACTTTAGTGTATACAAGGGGTCTAGCAAGTCATGCCTTGGACAGACTTGCCTCCGGTACGGCTGCTTCATCAAGAGTAAGGGATAGTGCAGCGTTTTTAAGCGGCTTCAGGATACAGTATGGCGCGATGTGAGTCAATAAACGTGTGTAACGTATGTGTAGATTAGTAAAAGGCTTCCTTGACTTTGGGGGGTTTTTGTGCTAATGTTTTTCGGGTTTTATGCTTCCGTACAGAATTCTCCCCAGAAGGATGGCAGATAGTGAGGGTTGCTTATTTTGACTGCTTTTCCGGGGCAAGTGGTGATATGATATTAGGGTCTCTGGTGGATGCCGGCCTTGATAGCGCCGTTCTTGCCCAGGAGCTCGGGAAACTTTCCTTACCACCACACCGGGTGTCGTTCAAGAAGGTCTTGAGGGCGGGTATTTCCGGCACCAAGTTTGACGTCCTGCCGGAACTTGCTAAGGGTGAGGCCGGCAGGCCCTGGAGCTTCAAAGAACTTTGCGGCCCTGTGGAGCGGTCGGGGCTGTCTGAAAAAATTGTCTCAGAGAGCCTGAGCGTCCTGAGACGTCTGGGAGAGGGCGAGGCGAAGGTGCATGACACCACACTTGATGACGTACACTTTCACGAACTGGGCGCGCTTGACACCATCTTGGACGTGGTCGGCGCGGTGGCGGGCTTTAACAGGCTTGGGCTGGAAGAGATTCTATTTTCCCCGCTTCCCACGGGTTCAGGCCTTGTGGAGTGTGAGCATGGGAGATTGCCTGTGCCGACCCCTATAACTCTCGAGTTGCTGAGGGGCCAGAAGGTGGTCTCCGGTCCCGGGCTTGAAGGGCATGAACTGACCACGCCCACGGGCGCGGCCATACTGACCACGCTGGGAAGGTGCGTGGACTCCTGTCCTGACGTCACGCTCGACGCGATAGGCTACGGAGCCGGCTCGCGCGATACGTCTGACACCCCTAACCTGCTTCGTGTCCTTTTGGGAGAATTGTCTTCTGTTTCCTGTTCCGGCAGGGACGATGAGGTATGGTTGGTGGAAACCAACGTGGACGACATGACGGGCGAGATATGCGGGTACGTAACGGACAAGTTGTTTCAGGCCGGAGCCGTTGACGTGTACACCACGGCCATACAGATGAAAAAGAACAGGCCCGGCGTGCTGTTTAGCGCGATTGTCCCTGAAGAGTCAAAGGACGCCGTCGAGAAGGTATTTTTCCGTGAGACTACTACGTTTGGCGTCAGGTCTTATAAGGCATCAAGGAGCGTGCTTGGCCGCAGCTTTATAGAGGTGGATACGCGCTACGGTCCGGTGAAGATAAAGGTGGGCAGGTTGAACGGCCAGATAAGAAACATGTCACCCGAGTACGAGGACTGCAGACGTATTGCAGAGCAAGAGGCGGTACCTCTGAAGTCCGTTTATGAAGCTGCGATGGAGGTGACAAAGAGGACATGAAAAAAGAGCATACGATAAGAGAAGACTTTACGAAGGGGTTACTGGCTCAGAACCCCCTGTTTGTGGCCCTTTTGGGTATGTGTCCCGCGCTGGCCGTAACGACGTCAGTGGAGAACGGCCTGGCCATGGGGATGGCGGTGGTGCTGGTGATGGTGTTGTCGAACATGATAATATCTTCGATGAGGAACCTTATACCCAAAGAGGTGCGAATACCGTGCTTTATCATAGTCATAGCTGCGTTCGTGACCATGGTAGAGCTTCTTATGAAGGCTTATCTGCCGCCGGAGATAAACGAGTCGCTGGGTATTTTTATACCCCTCATCGTGGTCAACTGCGCTATCCTGTACCGTGTCGAGGACTTTGCCAGCAAGCACGGCGTGTTTCGCTCGGCCGTAGACGGTCTGGGTATGGGACTTGGTTTCACGATAGCGCTGGTAATGCTGTCCGCGATTCGTGAGGTGGTGGGCGTTGGAACAATCTTTGGCATAAAGATATCGGAGAGCTACGAGCCTGCCTCGGTGATGATTATGGCCCCCGGGGCATTTTTGGTACTGGGGTTGCTCCTGGCATACTTCAACTGGCGGAAGCTCCAGAGGGGAGAAATGATATAAATGGACCTCGATCTCGGCAGGCTCTTTACCATTATCATAAGCGCGATATTTGTCAACAACTACGTGCTGGCCAGGTTTCTCGGCCTGTGTCCGTTCTTCGGCGTGTCTAAGAATACGGAGGCGGCGATAGGGATGGGCATGGCGGTGACGTTTGTTATGACCCTGGCCACAGTAGTCACCTGGGTCATCTACACCTACATGCTGATGCCCGGTCCGTCAAACATATTCGGCTCTATCTTTCCGGGAATTGCAGAGACGGGAATGGTTGACGTGCT
>JAUVQR010000221.1 GCA_030598065.1 Planctomycetota bacterium
GATACGCCGGAAAGTGGCGCCCAGACGTCGCTTCCGCCGGAGCCGCCTGGAAACCCCAGGATACTGTATCTTGCGCTGATTTCATTCTTCTTCTGCTTCGCGATATGGGCCTTATACGCCCCGTTCGGGCCCTTCTTTATGGAGTGGTACGGCCTGTCTGCCAGCCAGGTGCTGATACTGGTGGCCATCCCGGCCCTACTGGGTTCAGTCGTCCGCATACCGATGGGCATCCTGGCGGATAAGTACGGCGCGAGGATAGTGTTTACCATACTCCTGTTATTCGTGGTCCTTCCGCTGATCGGTGCCATATTTGTCGACAGCTATATCATGTTTCTTATCTGCGGTCTGTTCTTCGGCATGTCCGGCACGTCCTTTATCCTGGGTATTACCCATGTATCCGTCTGGTATCCGCAGTCGAAGCAGGGTACCGTGCTGGGTATCTACGGTGTAGGCAATGTAGGTACCATACTGGCGACTATTTTCGTGCCTCTCCTGATAGTACACGTCTTTGGCGGTAACTTTATCGAGAAACCATCTCCGGCTCCCGGTAGCGCCGTGGAGCGCCCGGTAGAGGAAGAGATGCTCAAGGACGTCGACAGCTTCACTCCCATTGAGGGCGAAGCGGGCGCAAAAGAGAAGAGCGGCGGGCAGATAGAGAAAGAGATGCTCAAGGACGTCGACAGCTTCACTCCCATTGAGGGTGAAGAGGGCGCAAAGCAGATACCACCTAAGATTATGATAGGCTCCATGCCCGGCTGGCATTTCATCTTTGGTATCTACGCCATACCTGCCCTGGTTCTGGGCATAGTATACTGGTTTATGACGTCCGAACCGCCCAGGCGCCAGAAGGCCAAGTCGTTTGGTGAGATATTTAGCATCTACAAGTCGAGCGGGCTTGCCTGGATATTCTCATACCTGTACTGGATGACCTTTGGCGGTTTTGTGGCCTTCTCGCTCTTCTCCCCGACGTACTTCTATGACCGCTGGGATGTAGACAAGGTCCAGGCGTCTATGGTATTTACAACCATTTTCGTCATTATAACGGCGTTAATCAGGTCACTTGGCGGCGTACTATCGGACAGAATAGACCCGAGAAAGATACTTATGGTCACATTCGGGGTGTCGGTATTGGTGCTTGTGATAATGACGATGGAGGTAAACTTTATCGTACAGCTTACCTGTCTCTATATACTCGGTTTTTGTTGTGGTATCGGGAATGCATGCGTGTTCAAGCTCATTCCAACCTATTTTACCGCGGTGGGCGCGGTAGGCGGCCTGGCGGGCGCGCTTGGCGGTGTCGGCGGTTTCTTTATGCCCATTCTCATGGGGCTGATTAAGGGCGCTACCGGCAGCTACAAGTATGGCTTCGGGATATGGGTTGTCATAGCCGTGGGAGCCCTTGTCATCGTGTTAATGCCAAAGATATTCCATAAGCAAAAGGTCTAGTAAGTTTGAAACTGTGGCGGGAGGGTTGAGAGATGGCTAACAAAGAAGCGGTATTCGAGCCTCAGGGTAATACGACTGTACTTACCTGTGCTACTACGGCCTTTGGGGTCTGCTTCGCCGTGTGGGCGCTTTATGCCCCCCTGGGTCCCTACTTCAGAGAAGAGCTGCATATCTCCGAGGCCCAGCTTGCCCTGCTTATATCCATCCCTGCCCTTTTGGGTTCAGTTATGCGCATCCCCATGGGTATCCTTACCGATATGTATGGCGGGAGGAAGGTCTTCAGCCTCCTGATGCTGTTCTGTTTCTTCCCAGCGATGGCGGCCATGTACGCCAATTCATACGTGTTCTTGCTGGTCTGCGGCTTTCTCTTTGGCATGTCCGGGACGTCTTTTGCCGTTGGGATTCCCCACGTCTCAAGGTGGTATCCCCAACAGCGGCAGGGGCTTGCGCTAGGCATCTACGGTATCGGCAACGTCGGCGCCGCCCTGTCCACGTTATTTGCGCCGCGCCTGATAACATATTTCGGCGGGGACTGGCACAGCATCTTTCCCATCTACGCCGTCCCGTGCCTTGTGATGGCCGTCCTCTACTGGCAGTTCACTACCGACGCGCCCACAAAAACCAAGTCAAAGAGTCTCAGTGAGATACTGAGTGTATTCAGACGGGCTCCCCTGGCATGGACGTTTTGCGTGTTTTATTGGGTAACGTTTGGCGGGTTCGTATGTTTCTCTCTATTCTTGCCATCGTACTTCAAAAAGGTATACAGCATTACGCCGGTGCAGGCCGGTGACCTGACAACTCTCTTTATATTTGTCACGTCGTTCATCAGGCCAATAGGGGGTTATCTGGCCGACAGGATTGACGGGAGAAAGATGCTTATCGTCTTATTCCTGCTTGCGGCGGCGCTTTTAATCATGGAAGGGCTGCAGCCGAGCCTTACCGTCGCATCTATTGTATTCGTGTCACTTGGCGCACTTTTGGGTATAGGCAACGGCGTTGTGTACAAGCTGGTACCTACTTATTTTGCCGCTGATACGGGTGCGGTGGGAGGACTGGTTGGGGCGGCAGGTGGTCTGGGAGGCTTCTTTATGCCGATTGTCCTGGGCGCCTCCTGTGATATGACCGGGAGTTATTTTACGGGTTTTGGAATCGCCGCCGGTATATGCCTGTTATGCGTCTTTCTGGCTCGCAAAGAGTTTAAGCATGTTTAACATGGGGCCCTGTTGTCGCACCCCTGAGAGTTTTACCGCAGTATAACGAATTTCCCTCTCCCATAGCAGCTTTCGCGAAGACCCTCGCCGCCTTTTCGCCTTTCGGTATTTGAACAACCGGTGGCGGGTCTCCGGTTGGTTTAAGCCACGTCGCTGTGCACGGCCTGCCCGCTCGCCTGTACGGGCGCCGGTTGTGCAATCCTCAGTAGGATGTCGTGGCTTCTGAATCTCTTGTAAAGCCTGAATGTGATAAAGTAGGCCAGAGGCCTTTTCGGGCCGTTGTATATCTGGTCAAGTGCCAGGTGGCAGGCGCCGCCCAGGACGGCGTAGAAGGCCCATGGAGGGAGGCCGTATAGAAGGTGAAGCACGAAAAGCCCGATAAAGTATTCCCAGCCGTGAAATATTACGTAAATGTGGCGCATCCTTTTTCTTGTGAAATTGTTGATTACGCGGTTGTAATCCGGTGTCAGCCCGTAATTGACGACCCAGTCAAGAAAGTGGTCCAGGTCTATCAGCC
>JAUVQR010000307.1 GCA_030598065.1 Planctomycetota bacterium
CGTCTCCACGTTTACCGACTCGCTGTGGCCCTTGACGACCGGTATCCTTACAGCGGTAACGGTTATCCTGAGAGAGGGTAGGTTCATTATCTTCCTGGTCTCATCTATCATCTTCGTTTCTTCAGTCGTGTAGCCGTCCGGCAGAAACGCGTTCGACTGGGGTATCTGGGGAAGGGCGTTAAACGCAATCTGATGGGGGAATATCTTCCTCTCGTATTGCCCGCTGTTTGACAGTATGAATTCGGTCTCCTTCTCCAGCTCGTCAACCGCCTGCCAGCCGGCGCCTGAGACGGCCTGGTAAGTGGACACCACCACCCTTTTTATCGTTGCCGCGTCGTCTATCGGTTTCAGCACCACCACCATCTGTATGGTGGAACAATTGGGGTTCGCTATAATCCCCTTGTGCTTGAAAATCTCTTCCGGGTTTACCTCCGGCACAACCAGGGGCACATCCTCGTCCATCCGGAAGGCGGCAGTGTTGTCGATTGCCACGCCGCCCGCCTTTACGCAATGGGGCACGAATCTCTTGCTTATGTCACCGCCGGCGCTAAACAGCGCTATGTCTACCCCCTTGAAGGAGTCCTTGCACAGTTCCTCTATCGTGAGTTCTTTTCCCCTGAACTGCAGCCTCTTCCCGGCAGAGCGGCTGGAGGCGAGTATCCTCAGTTCATCAACGGGGAAATCCCGCTCCTCCAGTATCCTGAGCATCTCGGTGCCTACCGCTCCGGTGGCACCGACCACCGCTACGTTTACTCCCATCTTACCGTTCCTTTCCTGTACGCCTGGTCGTAGGGGCATCCGCCTGAGGCGGACAACGTGTCCCTATCACTTATCTGTCTCTTATTAATATCTCGTCCTTTATATCGAGACTTTTTCTCAGGTCGTTTATATCCCCCAGGAATCGCCGCGCATCTTCGGGATAGCCTGCCGTCGGCCTGAGCCCCGGAAGGTGTTCTCGCCAGAACCCATTGAACAGCCCTAGGTGCAACTCCCGAATATACTTGCTGTACATTGACGACAGGGCCACCGGCAGGTGTTTCTCCTCGGCGTTCATCTGGAATGATATCCTAACCCTGCCTGACCCGTGTCTCAGCTCGTAGCGCGAGGATATCTTGCCCTCTTCCGACAGCTTCTTTACGCTTGAACCCCTGAACGCCCTGGCCAGCATGGGGCCGTATCTGTCCCTGCCCCCGTGCTTATCGCAAAACACCTCGGCATCGCCGTATTCTCTACACAGTCCCGCAATCAAATTAACACAGTTCTCAAACAGTAACAAGGACTTATTATCGAGCCGCTCCACCTCTCTGTTGAACTGGTGAGGGGATATGACGACGCTCCGTGCGCCAAGGTATCTCACTTCGTTAGAGGACAGTATGTCTTTTAATTTATTGTGCTTATGGGTAAGGTCCGCCGTGTTTGATGCGAGGGGCAGGCCGAGTTTTTTATTATGATACCAGGGATAGAGCTTTAGCCGTTGTTGGTCATAACAGCCTAGCGGGATGAGCAGGTCTTTTATGTCAGAGACATTCTCGCTGAAACACATATGAAAGGCGAGAACCCCTTCCTCAAGTCTGCGGAGACCCTTTTTTGCGGAGTAGAGCTTCTTGCTGTCGCCTACCAGGATTCGCGGGTCGTTTCGGCCGTTGGTGTCATGAGGGCGGATCACCGCTTCGTTGAGTACGCGCCACAGGTCGGGACTGCTTGTACCGCCGACGCCTGCCACGTCGAAGGCCGTGGCCGTGATTACCAGCGGGCCCAGTGTCGGCCCGTAACCCGCCTCGTCAATCCCGATTATGATTGGCATGTTGTCTTTTGTAGGAACAGTCCGTCGATTTTTGGCAGGGGCCATATCCCCTGCCCTTTATTTCTTCTCAAACGTGAGAATCTTGCCGAAAGTGCCTGTTCGTCCTTCGTCTCACTCATTTCTTCCCGATGCGCCACGAAGGGCTTGAATAAATTCCGGATTTACCTGATAGCCCAACTTTTGCGCCTTATGAACGTCCTTCCATGCCTTGTCATATTCC
>JAUVQR010000052.1 GCA_030598065.1 Planctomycetota bacterium
GGTCCCAGGGCTTCTTATTTTTCTTGCCTCGGTGCTCGGCCCGAAGAGGATGACCCCCGTAAAGGCATTGCCTTTTGAGTGTGGTATGCCGCCCTCAGGGCCCGCCAGGGAGAGGTTCCCCGTAAAGTTTTATCTCATAGGTGTTCTTTTTCTTGTCTTCGACGTGGAATTGGTGTTCTTTTATCCCTGGGCGGTGCTCTATGATGAACTTGCGATATTCGGTTTTATAGAGATGATGGTCTTTATCTTGATTGTGGCCCTTGCGCTTATATATGCATGGAAAGAGGAGGCTCTGGAATGGCGTTAGAAGACGCCTTAGGGGGCAGCGTAGTACTTTCGAGGGTCGATAGGGCACTGGGCTGGGCCAGGAAATACTCCCTGTTCCTGTATCCGTTTGTGACGGCATGTTGCGGTATGGAGTTTATGTCGACGGCAGCCAGCCATTACGACCTGGACCGCTTCGGCGCCGCACTTCCCCGGTTTTCACCCAGGCAGGCGGACGTGCTGTTTGTGGTCGGCACCATAAGCCAGAAGCAGGCGCCCGTGCTGAAGAGGGTCTGGGAACAGATGTGTGAGCCCAAGTGGGTTGTCGCCTTCGGGGGTTGCACCTGTTCAGGAGGCCCGTACGATAATTATGCCACCGTTCAAGGTATAGATAAGCTTGTCCCCGTAGACGTATACATACCCGGATGCCCGCCCAGGCCGGAGACGGTGTTGGACGGGATTATGAAACTCCAGGACAAGATTCAGAACCAGAAGCAGGAGATCTGATGGCGGACAGCATCACCCTTAGGAAACTCAGGGAAAGCTTCCCTAGCTCCGTCGTGGATACGCACTCTTACAGGGGCGACGACACGGCTATAGTAAAGAGGGTAGACATATTTGAAATCTGCCGCTTCCTGCGCGACGACTCCGACCTCTCCTACAATTTCCTTATGGATCTTACGGCGGTCGATTATCTCGGAAAGAAAGAGCCGCGTTTCGAGGTGGTTTATCACCTCTACTCCCTGAAAAACCAGCAAAGGGTGCGCGTGAAGGCGGCCGTGCCGGAATCAGACCCGGCGATTGACTCGGTAAGCTCGCTATGGGCCGTGGGGGACTGGCTAGAGCGCGAGTGTTGGGACATGTTCGGAATCAAGTTTAACGGTCATCCCGACCTGAGGAGGATACTGCTCTATGAAGAATTCGAGGGCCATCCTCTCAGGAAGGATTATCCCGTGGACAAGCGGCAACCACTCCCGCTTCCGGGGGGTCAGGAATAGATGAGCAACGCGACCACGCTGGCTAAAGAGCTTCACACCAAGGAGATGGTCCTTCAGATGGGTCCGTCTCACCCGGCGATGCACGGCACCGTCAGGATGCTGCTCACGCTGGACGGGGAGACGGTGGTTAATACCGACATCCACATCGGGTACCTGCACAGGGGCTTCGAGAAGATGTGCGAGAACCGCACGTACCATCAGGCGATAATCTATACCGACAGGTTGAATTACGTGTCGCCCCTTATAAATAACTTCGGTTACGCCATGGCGGTGGAAAAGCTGTTTGACGTCGAGGTGCCGCTCAGGTGCAAGTTCATCCGCACGATAATGAGCGAGATAGCCCGCATAAGCGACCACCTTACCTGTGTCGCCGCCGGGGCTATGGAGCTGGGCGCGCTGACGGCGTTCCTATATATGATAAGAGCCAGAGAGGAATGGTGGCAGGTAATAGAAGAGGTCACGGGAGGCCGGGGAGTGACCCCCAGCTACGGCAGAATCGGCGGCGTAAAGGACGACCTTCCGGAAGATATAGAAGACATGATTAAAAAAACCATCAAGAGCACAAGGGGCGTCCTGGAAGAGATTCACGGGCTTCTAACGAAGAACAGAATCTTCGTGGACAGGGTGAAGGGCGTGGGCGTCATAAGCGCCGACTACGCCATATCGCACGGGTTTACCGGGCCCTGCCTCCGGTCAACGGGCGTGGCCTACGACGTGAGAAAGGCGCAGCCCTATATGGTTTACGAACAGATGAAGTTTGACGTGCCGGTGGGCCAGAACGGAGATAATTACGACCGGTATCTGTGCCGCATGGAAGAGATAGTACAGAGCTTGAGTATAATCGAGCAGGCCCTTGCCAAGATACCTTCAGGCCCCGTTAAGGTCGAGGACAAGAGGATAAGCTTCCCATCCAAGCAAGAGGTCTACGGCAACATGGAGGCCCTCATAAACCACTTCAAGTTGTTCATGGAGGGGCACGGCATCTGCCCGCCCGAAGGCGAGGTCTACCAGGCCGTTGAGGGAGCTAACGGGGAGCTGGGCTTCTATATAGTAAGCGACGGCACGGGCAAGCCATACAGGCTGCGGTGCAGGCCACCGTCCTTCTGTAACATGTCCGGGGTCAAAAAGATGATAGAGGGTCACATGATAGCCGACATAGTTCCCACCTTTGGTTCGGTGAACATGATAGGCGGCGAGTGTGATAGATAGCGAGATGCGAACGGGAGTACAAGGCGTACTAACATGGTGAAATTCTCTGACAAGACACTTGAGAAGTTCAAGGCGGTAGCAGCCAAGTATCCGGACAAGACTGCGGCCCTACTGCCCACTCTCTGGCTGGCGCAGCAGGAATTCTCGGCTCTCACGCCCGAGGTGGAGGAGTATGTGGCGGGTCTGGTGGGCGTCTCACCGGTAAGGGTGCAGGAGGTGCGCACCTTTTACACCATGTACACCCCGAAGCCATTTGGCAAGTATCACCTTCAGCTATGCACGAACATAGGGTGCACGCTGCTCGGTGCCGATGACATTATGGAACATCTGAAGAACAGGTTGAAGGTTAACCCGGGCGAGACCACGGCCGACGGTAAATTTACCCTGTCCGCGGTGGAATGCCTGGGCCACTGCGGGACCGCGCCCGTAATCCAGATAAATGATGATTTCCACGAAAGCCTGACCAAAGAATCTTTAGACAAGTTGCTGGACTCACTGGAATAAACATGGCTGACAAGTCAGACACGAACTATAAGACCGATACCGGCGAATTGCGCATCCTGACCAGGAATTTCGGGAAGAAGGATTCGTACACCCTGGGTGTCTACGAGAGCGGTGGCGGTTACACGGCCTTGAAGAAGGCCATTGGCGGGATGAAGCCCGAGGAGATTATGGGCGAGGTGGACAAATCGGGCCTTCGCGGAAGGGGTGGCGCGGGCTTCCCGACCGGTAAGAAGTGGAGCTTTATACCGAAAGACTCTCCCAACCCTAAATACCTTACCGTAAACGCCGACGAGGGGGAACCCGGGACCTACAAGGACCGGCCCCTGATGGAGCAGGACCCGCACGCGGTCATCGAGGGTTCTATTATCACGTGTTACGCCGTCGGCATCCATACCGCCTTTATATACGTCCGCGGAGAGTACGTGAAGAGTATCAACAGGCTACAGGACGCGATAAACGAGGCCTATGCCAAGGGGTATCTGGGCAAGAACATATTGAGTTCGGGCTTTGACCTGGACATGGTGGTGCACCGCGGGGCAGGGGCCTACATATGCGGTGAGGAGACGGGCCTGCTTGAGTCGTTGGAGGGCAAGAAGGGCCAGCCCAGGATGAAGCCCCCGTTCCCGGCCATCGTCGGCGCCTTTAAGGGACCGACGGTTATAAATAACGTTGAGACCATGACGGCTATACCGCACATTGTAAATAATGGGGGTGAGTGGTTTAACAACCTTGGGGCGCCGGACGTGGGCGGAGGCGTCAAGCTCTATCCGATAAGCGGACACGTGAAGAAGCCCGGCGTCTATGAGCTCCCTCTAGGGACCCCGCTCAGGGACATTATATACAAGCACGCGGGCGGCATACGGAACGACAGGGGCCTGAAGGCCGTGATACCCGGTGGGTCGTCGGCTCCGGTGCTTACCGCCGACGAGATAGACGTAAAGATGGATTACAACTCCCTGGCGGCCTTAAAGACCATGCTTGGTTCGGGCGCCATAATCGTGTTAGACGAGGACACCAGCATGGTGAAGATGCTGAAGGTGCTTCTCAAGTTTTATGCCCATGAATCCTGCGGGAAATGCACGCCCTGCCGTGAGGGAACGGGTTGGATGGCTAGGATAATAACCCGGATAGAGAGGGGTGAGGGAGAGTTGTCGGACCTTGACACCATCCTGAGCATCTCCAACACGATAAACGGAAAGACACTGTGTCCGCTGGGCCAGGCCGCAATCGGCCCGTCGGTCAGCTTTATCACCAAATTCAGGGGTGAGTTTGAAGACTATATAAATAAGGGTAAGAACTAGGATGCCTATCGTTACCATAAACGACCAGAAGATAGAGGTTGCCCCCAAGACCTCGATACTGAACGCCGCCAAGGAGTTGG
Source organism: Planctomycetota bacterium (assembly GCA_030598065.1). Classification (GTDB taxonomy): domain Bacteria; phylum Planctomycetota; class Brocadiia; order Brocadiales; family Bathyanammoxibiaceae; genus Bathyanammoxibius. Next base: position 4,357 of record JAUVQR010000052.1, read on the forward strand.
GTATAGAGATACCGCACTTCTGTTACCACCCGAGCCTGGCCATCGTGGACGCCTGCAGGATGTGCCTGGTAGAGGTCAAGGACGTGCCGAAGCTGCTGACGTCTTGCGCTAATATGGTAAGGGATGACATGGTGGTCTTTACCGATACGCCGAAGGTGCAGGAGGCCAGGAAGGGGATTCTGGAGATGCTCCTTTTGAACCACCCTATGGACTGTCCCATCTGCGACAAGGCCGGGGAGTGCAAGCTCCAGGACAGTTACTTCAAGTTCAGCCTTCACGACAGCCGTCTCAACCCGGTTGACGGCAAGATGCACAAGCCGAAGGCGGTCGACCTTGGTTCGAAGATAGTCCTCGACGTAGAAAGGTGCATTGTCTGTACCAGGTGTGTAAGGTTCTGCCGGGAGGTGGTCGGCAAGGATGAGATCGGTATATTTAACAGAGGCGACCACTCCCAGATAGGCACCTTTGACGGCAAGCCCCTCGAGAACGACTACCAGGGAAACCTTACCGACGTCTGCCCCGTCGGCGCGCTTACGTCGAAAGACTTCCGCTTCCAATCCAGGACCTGGTTCCTTTCCAAGACTGACTCCATATGTCCCGGTTGTTCAAGGGGTTGCAACGTGGAGGTGCATACGAGTTCCCGGTCGTTGGAGAAGACGAAGCGCAGGGTGTACCGGCTCAAGCCGCGTGAGAATCAGGACGTAAATAAGATATGGATGTGCGACGTCGGACGATACGGCTACCAGTTTGTAGACAGCTTCGACAGGTTAACCGTCCCTTCCATCAGACAGGGTGATGAGTTCGCGCAGGCGGATTGGGATACCGCGTTGGACGCGGTGGCGCGGGAAATACGGAACGTAAGCGAGAGGTTTGGCCCTTCGGCCGTCGGGGTCCTTGTATCGCCCCAGCTTACCAACGAAGACCTTTATGCCGCAAAGAAGCTGTTCAACGAAAAACTCCGCATCACCAACATGGACTTTAAGCTGTCAGGCTGGGACCAGGGTGAGGCGGATCAGATATTGTTGATGTCCGACAGAAACCCGAACTCAAAGGGTGCCGAACTGCTGGGCCTTACCGGCCTTGGCGCCACAGGGGACCAGATACTGGAGAAAACGGCCAGGGGCGAGATAAAGGCCCTGTTTATTATGGGAAATGACGTCGCAAAGTCACTCGGTGAAGACAAGGTGAGCGACTGTCTGGCGGGGGCCGAGTTTGTGGTCTACCAGGGCAGCAACTTTAACGCCACGTGTAAGTTCGCCCACGTCATCCTGCCCGGCGCCACCTTCGCGGAGAAGAACGGCACGTTTGCCAACTTTGAGGCGCGCGTGCAAAAGATAAACAAGGCCGTAGAGCCGCTGGGTGAGTCACTGCCGGACTGGGAGATAACGACAAGACTCTCGCGCGCCATGGGCTATCCGTTGCCTTATGAAAGTGCCGAGGACGTATTTGACGATATCAGGAGAGACGTCATTGATTTTGCGGGCCTGAGCTACGAAAAGCTGGGCGGCCAGGGTCTGCAGTTGACGGCGTCAGAGGAATAAAGACAGGTGTTTGAGGCAATAATCACGTTATTAAGAAATGAACAGGTGATAGCTACGGCAATCATATTGCTGAAGATTGCCATAGTCTTCGGCTTCGTGCTGAACGTTGCGGCGGTAATGAGCTGGGTCGAGAGGAAGCAGAGCGCCGTGATGCAAGATCGCATTGGCGCGAACCGCGCCGACATCCTGGGGCTCAGGATGATAGGGCTTTTCCACATACTGGCGGACACCATAAAGATGTTGACCAAAGAGGATTGGATTCCTCCGAAGGGAAATCCGCTGCTGCACACGCTGGCGCCTTTTCTGTCATTATTTGCTGCGCTTATCGTCTTTGCCGTCATACCTTTCGGTGACACGCTCCATGTCGGCTCCTACAACATACCGTTGCAGATAGTAGACCTGGACGTAGGGGTGCTGTTTGTGCTGGCCTTCGGTTCGCTGGGCGTATACAGCGTGGTGCTTGCAGGATGGTCGTCTGATAACAAGTATTCGTTGCTGGGCGGCGTAAGGGGCGCGGCCCAGGTCATCTCTTACGAGTTGGCGCTGGGGCTTTCCATAATCGGTGTGGTTATGGTCTTCGGGTCTGTAGAGCTTGACGACATTGCGAGGGCGCAGGGCGGCTACGTACTGGGCTTCATCCCGTGCTGGGGCGTGGTGGTGCAGCCCCTGGGTTTCCTGATATTCTTTGCCGCGGCCGTGGCAGAAACCAAACGTACCCCCTTTGACCTCCCGGAGAGTGAATCGGAGATTATCGGCTATTTTACGGAATACAGCGGTATGAAATTCGGCGCGTTCTGGATGGGCGAATTTATAGAGATAGTTGCGGTGGCCGGGGTTATGACGGCGCTTTACTTCGGCGGGTGGCAGGTGCCTTTCTTGAATGATAAGGGGCTGGCTGTCGCCGGCGCATTGGCGATACCCCTGCCCCATCTGCTGGTGGTGTTGATGCAGGTGACGGCGTTCGTTATCAAGGTGCTTTTCTTCTGCTGGCTGATGCTGTTGATAAGGTGGACGTTACCTAGATTCAGGTATGACCAGCTTATGGACTTCGGCTGGAAGTTCTTGCTCCCGTTGGCGCTGCTCAACGTGGTGCTGACCGGTTTCCTGTTGCTTGCTTTTAGGGGATAAGAGGTGAAGATAGTCTGTGAAAAATTAAGCTTCCTTGAGAGCCTTTATCTCTTTGAGGTAATTAGGGGACTGAGGATTACCGCGGGCCATTTTGTGTATAACATGTATTACCACGTGGCCCATCTCCTGGGTCTCTGCCTGGACGTTCCGGCGGCGGTAACCATACAGTATCCGGAGGAGAGAATCCCCGTCTCAAAGAGATGGCGCGGGCAGCACAGGCTGAACACCAGACCGGACGGTTCGACCCGGTGCGTGGCGTGCATGCTATGCGAAACCGTGTGTCCCATGCAGTGCATACACATCGTGGCGGAAGAGCACGAAGACCCGCAGATTGAGAAATGCCCGCAGAGCTTTGAGATAGACATAACCAGGTGCTGCTGGTGCGGCATGTGCGAGGAAGTCTGCCCGGTGGACGCCATGTACATGGACACGGGACAGATTCCCGAGGCCGGCTACAGCCGGGAAGACCTGAGCTACGACAAAGAAGTCTTGATAAAGAAGCACCCGCTGCCGGGTTATCAGAGGAGCCATAACTCTCCCGGTACCGGCGCGCCAAAGGTAAACCCGTTAGGGCGTTACGAAGAGACATAAAAATGGAACAACTGTTTTTTTTCTTAGCTTTCGGTATAGCGATAGTCTCTGCGGCGTCAGTGGTACTGCAGAGCAAGGTGATGTACAGTGTGCTGTCGTTGATAGTCACGCTGTTGGCCGTCGCCTGGATATACGCCATGTTGAGCGCCTCGTTCCTGGCCATCGTGCAAATCATAATATACGCGGGCGCGGTCATGGTGCTCATTTTGTTTGCCGTGATGATGCTCGGGTTTGATGAGGATGAGACGGGGCAAAGGCGCAC
>JAUVQR010000071.1 GCA_030598065.1 Planctomycetota bacterium
GAAGGTAAGGAAGCACGGCGAGGCCACCCTGGAGCGCATGGCCCAGCTTACCGAGGCCTTGAGGGAAATGCTGGCGGGTATCCGCATAGTGAGGGCCTACAAGATGGAACGTGAAGAGGGCCTTGAGTTCCGCAGGATCAATGATGAATTCTTCCGGCAGAGGATGAAGGTCAGTAAGGCCACCATTCTGAACGAGAGCACCAACATAGCCATGTACACGGTAGGGCTTGGTGTCATGGTGATACTGGGTGGCTACGTAATAAATACGGGCAACGTGGGGTTGGGCGAAATTGGCGGCTTCATCGCCGCAAGTACGCTGACCTTCAGGTCTACCAAGCTTCTTGCGAGGAGCTATACAAGGCTTCAGGAGGCGTTGGCGGGGGCGGGGCGCATCTTTGAGTTGTTGGATTATGAGCCTCAGATAAAGGACATGCCGAATTCGGTGGAGCTGAAGGGCATAGAAAGGGGAGTCGTCTTCAAAGACGTTACTTTTTCATACAACAGTGAGGCTGGGGCGGTGCTGTCTGACATAAACCTTACGGTGAAGAAGGGGCAGGCAGTGGCTATTGCAGGCCAGAGCGGTTCGGGCAAGAGCACATTTCTGAACCTCATACCTCGCTTCTACGAGCCAAGTAACGGCACGGTGGAGATTGACGGCCAGGACATACGATACGTAAAGGGTGAGTCACTTCTTGGTAACATAGCCATTGTTACCCAGCAGACCTTCTTGTTCAACAAGAGCATTACAGAGAACATACGCTATGGAAAGAGGGATGCGAGTCAGAAGGAGGTGGAGGCGGCAGCGAAGGCGGCCTATATACATGACTTTGTGTGTACCTTGCCGAAGGGGTACGACACGGAGGTTGGTGAGCTGGGAGTGAGGCTCTCCGGCGGGCAGCGGCAGCGCATTGCCATAGCCAGGGCAATACTCAAAGACGCGCCCATACTCATATTAGACGAAGCCACCAGTGCCCTTGACTCCGAGTCGGAAAAGATCGTTCAGGATGCGCTTGGAAATCTTATGAAAGGAAGGACCTGCTTTGTCGTCGCTCACCGGCTGTCCACGGTTAGGAACTGTGATTTGATTGCGGTGGTTGAAGGCGGACGCATAGTGGAGGTGGGTACGCATAACGCACTGGTGCAAAAGAAGGGTGAGTACTGGAGGCTGTACCAGATACAGATAGAAGGAGATGCCGCTTTTATCGGCCAAGAATAGTTGAGACTTGTACGTTTTAGGGGCTGCCTGAACGCGATTCAGTTCTCAGGAGTCCCAGATAAGATAATTGCCTGAAAATACCTCACAGCTCCTACATGGCACGAAAGCAACGTATACCTGGCAACAAGATAAGCTCCATCATAGCCCGTGGGATACGCGTGCATAACCTGAAGGACATAGACGTAGAGATACCCCTCGGGAAGCTGGTAGTCGTATCAGGTGTCTCCGGCTCCGGCAAGTCCAGTCTGGTGTTTGACACATTGTTTGCCGAGGGTCAGCGGCGTTACGTGGAGACGTTTTCCACTTACGCAAGGCAGTTTCTGGACAGGATGGACAAGCCGGACGTGGACCACATCGAGGGTATCCCGCCGGCCATAGCAATTCAGCAAAAGAATCCCGTAAAGAGCCGGCGGAGCACGGTCGGCACGGCTACGGAGCTGAACGATTATCTCCGCCTGCTCTTTGCGCGAATTGGCAAGACATACTGCAAGGGCTGTGGACGTGTGGTAGGGCGCAGTTCCGTTGAAGATGTTGTGGAGAGGGTGCTGAAGCTTGAACGGGGCACGCGGTTCCTGGTCACATTTCCCATAGCGGTTAGTCGCAAGCTGCCCAACAGAAGACAGCTGGATATTATCAAGGAGCAGGGACTGATAAGACTCTGGGCGCAGGGCCGCCTGGTAGACCTAGTGGAGGAACCGGGATTTAATCTTCGTGGCGCCGATAGCGTGTACGGGGTGGTTGACAGGCTGGTGGTCAGACCTGAGATAAAGGACCGCCTGGCTGACGCCCTGGAGACGGCCTTCCGGCTGGGTGCGGGCCATCTCAAAATCTTGCTGCCGGACTCAGGGCAGGAACAGGTGCGGGAATTGAGGTTCAGCAACCGCTTTTTCTGCGACTATTGCCGTGTAGAATACCCTGAGCTGACACCCGGCCTTTTTTCGTTCAACAACCCTGTCGGCGCCTGTCCCAGATGCCAGGGATTTGGGAATACGATTGAACTGGACATGGACCTTGTCGTGCCCGACAAGGACAAGACAATTCGTGAAGGCGCCATTCAGCCCTGGAGCACTCCGGCCTACTACCGCCTCTATGAGGACCTTGAGAGCGCCGCCCCCGCCTGCGGCATACCGCTTGACGTACCGTTCCGCAAGCTGACCTCCAAACAGATGAAGCTGGTTATGGAGGGCACGCCTGAATTCTGCGGTGTTCATGAATTCTTTGAGTGGCTGGAAGGCAAGAAATATAAGATACACGTAAGGGTCCTTCTGAGCAAGTACAGGGGCTACGTCACGTGTACCGATTGTAATGGGGCCAGGCTGAACCCAAAGGCCCTTAGCGTAAGGATAAACGGCGCTACTATAGGCGATATTTGCGCCATGACCGTGGAGCGTGCCCGCGACTTCTTCATGAGCGTGAGACTTAGCGGTTATGAGGAAGAGGTGGCAATGCTCATATTCCGGGAGATAAGAGAGCGGCTTGATTACATGGTCAAGATAGGCCTTGGGTATCTTGCGCTCGACCGTCTTACAAGGTCCCTTTCCGGTGGAGAGGCGCAGAGGGTTAACATCGCAACATCCCTGGGCTCGTCCCTTGTAAACGTGCTATACATACTGGACGAACCGAGCATCGGCCTTCACCCGAGGGACACCGAGAGGCTGATAACCACACTCAAGCGTCTGAGAGACCTGGGGAACACCATAGTAACGGTTGAGCATGACAGAGACGTTATAAACGCTGCGGACCAGCTGATAGACCTGGGACCGGAGGCCGGAGAAAAGGGCGGTCGCATCGTGTTTCAGGGCACGATTGACGATCTCAAGAGGAAGAACGGCTCACTCACCGGCCAATACCTCCTTGGCAAAAGGGTCATTCCCATACCGAAGACCAGGCGAAGACCGACCGGCGAGTCAATCGTTCTGACGGGCGTACACCAAAACAACCTTAAGAACGTAGACGCGACATTTCCGCTGGGTATGCTCGTCTGTGTTACCGGCGTGTCCGGTTCGGGCAAGAGCACGTTGGTGGAGGACACCCTGTATGTCGCCCTGAGAAAGAAGTTAAGTGGATACCGTGGCACTGTGGGAAAGTATCGGGATATTGCCGGCATTGATAACATTAGTGACGTGATAATGGTGGACCAATCCCCGATTGGCAGAACACCCAGGTCGAATCCCATAACATATTTGAAGTCGTTTGACGAGATACGAAAACTATTCGCGTCTACAAGAGAGGCGAGAATAAGGAATTTAACGCCAAGTGCTTTTTCCTTTAACGTCGCGGGTGGCAGGTGCGACAACTGTGAAGGAGAAGGGTACCGTAAGATCGATATGCAGTTCCTTGCCGACATTTTCGTTACCTGTGAAAAATGCCGAGGCAGGCGTTTCCGCAGGGACGTGCTGGATATCAGGTACAGGCATAAGAACATACATGAGGTTCTGGAGATGACGGTTGAGGAGGCCAAGGTATTCTTCAAGGATTCACATACGATAATAAGGACCCTGCGTTGCCTTGAGGACACAGGTCTCGGGTACCTTCGTCTTGGGCAACCGGCAACGACGCTATCCGGCGGGGAGGCGCAACGGCTGAAGCTGGCCAGCTTTTTGTCGCAGAGAAAGGGCGAGAACGTGTTGTTTCTTTTCGACGAGCCTACGACGGGCCTTCATTTTGATGACATAAGGAAGCTGCTTGACTGCTTTCAGAGGTTGATAGGCGAGGGGCATTCAGTGATTGTCATAGAGCACAATCTGGACGTGATAAAGTGTGCCGACCATATCATAGACCTCGGCCCTGAAGGAGGAGAGCGCGGCGGCGACATCGTTGGCGCTGGCACCCCGGAGAAGATTGTTAAGTTGAAGGATTCATACACGGGGAAATACTTGAAAGAATATTTGATCAAATAGGTAACTGCCGGACAGTCAAAGAAATCCGCCATCTTCCGTAATCTACGTACGCATAAAATTCGCACTGTATCTGCATATTATAAGTCTTATGCGCAAAATTTGCCAGGACACGCAAATATCAGCAAAAAGAATTTTCTTTAATATATGGTTTTTATTGAACTTAGAACATTACTGAATATATAATAATATGCTAACACAGGGTGGGAAAATCCAATGAATAGCGTAATAATGTGTATGGAGAGGCCATTAGCTAGCAAGTTTAAAAACGTAGCATCTTAGAGAGAGGGTTTTTTAGCCATGGCTATTTCGATAACAGAAAAACTTAGACACCTTAGAGCGGAGAAGGGTTGGAACAGGTCAGAGACGGCTCGGCAGTCTGACATACCCATCTCTACCTATCAGGCATACGAAAAACTGAACAGGAAACCAAAGGGAGAGGCGGCCATCAAGATATCAAGGGCCTTTGGCGTGACGGTTGATTATTTGCTTGACGACAGTAAGGGCTATCCCCCCGGACCGCTCGACCGTGCCGCTTACAGCAAACCCAGAAGAGTAGCTACGGATGACGGTGAGGCCATAGATTTGTCTCCTCTTACGGAGGATTTCAGAAGATACTTTCAGACCAATCCCGATAAGCTTCGTGGTTTTTCTCAGAAGGACGTTGAGGAGTTAGCCTCTATCAGGGGTTATGGTGGCGCACCCACCGATCCGGAGTACTGGGTCAACAGGCACCATGAGGAGGGCCAGGCCATTGAGAGATGCAAACACATCCTGGTTGGTCCCAACCGCGCGCTTCTTTTGTCCCTTCTGGACAGCATAGACAAGAGCCAATAAGATAGGGCCGGCTACCGGCCGTCTCCCGGAAAACACTTTGGCCTCGACAGCCTCAAACACCTTGGCCGCAAACAACAAGCACATGCTTGAGCTGACGGAATGGGACGATATTGCCAGGATGGTAGAGGACGAAGCAAGGGCCCTGCTCGAAAGACTTGATGTGAAAGGTCCTCCCGTTGACGCATTTGCCCTTGCCAAGGCCCTGAACCTCTCTGTACACATTGACTCCGACCTGGGCACGAGGGGCTACAGCAGGAGGAGATGGGGTATAGAGACCATTATGGTCGGCAGTAAAAACCCCGGGAAGTCAGAGAGAAAACATTTCACCATAGCCCATGAGATAGGTGAGGTGTTGCTGGCGGGTAAGGTAGGGCAGGACCTCATTGAAGATGCAAGCAATCTTATGGCCGTCTCATTGCTCCTTCCGATTATGTGGTTTCGTAAGGATGCCGAGACGCTGGAATTTGAACTGCCGGCGCTGAAGGGCCGTTACTCTACCGTCAGCCACGAGGTGATTGTCTATCGCATGCTGGACGTGAAGCCGCTCATAGCACCATCTTTGACAATGGCAGGCTTTACAGAAGAAAGAGCTCCTACCCGGTCCGTGTGCAGAGGGCGTATCCGTTGGAGATGGAGTGTCTGGAGTGCGTGAGTAACAGCGGTGAAAGGGCAATTTTGAAGGATGATACCCTTAGCGTTACAGGATGGCCCGTGTTCAGGGATGACTGGAAAAGGGTGATCTTGAAGACAGAACTGAATGATTTCGCTTCCGATTGAGCCCGCGCGGCATCTTACCGCATAATCCCGCCAGGCAAGCATGCAGACCCGGCCTTACCGGGCAAGTCGCCCGGTTTCCTCCGTTGTAATCCTTCTGTGGCCCTCTATTTCTATGGTGGCTAAATCGTGCGTGTGATACAATATATGTGAAAAAGGAGAGGAATGGGCACCGTTATTTCACCGCGTTTTTGACGTTGCCCGGTGTCCATATCTCTGTTTATCCGGCTTTCGGCAACGCAAGAGCTTCACACTTCAGGCACAGGGGAGGTAAGTCATGGGAGTCGAGTTATCTCTGATTCTGTTTGTAACAGTATTCTGCCTGGTCGTACTTGCGTATTTCTTGGGGCACTGGATAAAGAAAGGCGCCTCGTATATCTGGCACGCGACGGGTGAGAAGCTGAACATCCGCATACCCAGGTGGCGTGCGCATTAGTCCGGGCGGCAGTGGCTGTTCAGACTATGGCAGACCGGAGACGGACCTATCCGGGTACGTTACTGTGTCGAAATCAAGGGGGATTTTGCCGCATCTACATCTGCGGCAGAAACCGGAGCGCTTACGCCCAATACCGCTTTCTTGGCCAATTATAACCCACTATCCCGACGGCGCGGACTGACTAACTGTCTCCCATGACGTTAATCAGGTAACGGCGTCTGCGTTTCCGGTTATCAAAGTCGAGCAGTATTATCTGTTGCCAGGTGCCAAGCTGAAGCTTGGCGTCCACAAAGGGGACGGTAAGCGAGGGGCCCATAAAGGCCGCCCGGACGTGTGAGAAGCCGTTGCCGTCGCCCCAGCGCTCGTTGTGCTGGTAGTCCATGTTCTGGGGAAAGAGCCTTTCCAGCGCCCCCGAAAGGTCGTGGACCACCCCATCCTCAAACTCTATGGTGGTAACCCCGGCAGTTGAACCGGGTATGAAGATCGTCGCTATCCCAGTGTTAATCCCCGAGTCTCTTACCGCTCCCTGAACCTCCGAGGTAATATCCCGGCAGTCCGTGTAGCCGTTTGTATCTATCTCCTTTGAAACACTAACGATAGGCATGTAATCCCTTCACTTGAACTTGGGGTCTCTCCTGAAATTTTTTTAAAAGTAACATTATAACAGTGGTTTTGCAAGTACATTAAGGGTATATACGGGGTATTGGACGCGGGAAGGAAAATACTCACTTGACAACGGGAAAACTCGTCTGTTATCATCTTTTCATAATCGACTCCGATAGGAGATTCCCACCGATTTTTCTGCGTAGTTTTGAGGAGAAGGTGCGTTTTTGAGAGGGAGAATCTGTATATGCTCAGCCTTGGTATAGACATCGGTTCCCTGTC
>JAUVQR010000226.1 GCA_030598065.1 Planctomycetota bacterium
CTTTAGGGCGTTCTTTATTTTCTTATTGAAAGGGAACAAATCATGGCCAAGGCATCAATTCTTACCGTTCTTATGACCGCTGCGTCCATACTATGGCTGACACCTGGAGCCGCTGCCTTTGATAAGTGGGAAAACCTCAGCAAAGAAGAGGCCAAGATCATCGTTCAGCTACTCGACGACGTATATAAGTTCTGGATCGTGTTCGACACCCGCGACCACGTAGAGAACATGGGCCGCATACCCTCCGCCACAATAGCCAAAGAGGTGTTTGTCGAGATGGACAAGAAGGGCTGGCACTCGGCCCGGTTGATAACCACCTCAAAAAACTTCTTTAACCCGGAAAACAGGCCGAAAGACGACTTTGAAATGAAGGCGGTAGAAGCCCTTAACGGCGGGTCCGCTTTTTATGAGGCTGTGGAGGTGGTCGGCGGCAAGAAGGTCTTCAGGGCAGCCACACCGGTGCCGCTGGTGATGAAGGAGTGCAAGATGTGTCACGTGACTGCCAAAGATGACCAGCTGCTGGGCGCGCTGGTGTACACGCTCCCGCTGTCGCAGCAATAATTATAATTGATTGGCGTCTTTTCCATGGTGTATAATCCAGGCGGTATCTTGGCGTGTAAGAGAGTCGGTAATGAAAGGAGACAAATGATATGAGCGGCAAATTCCTGATAATTTGCTTCGTAGTGGCCACACTGGCGGTCACGGGTTGTACAAAGACACAGAAGGGCGCCGGCATTGGCGCAGTAGGCGGAGCGGCGGGCGGTGCCATTATAGGTGCGGCGGTTGGTAGCCCCGCGATGGGCGCGGCGATAGGAGCCGGAGCCGGAGCCTTAGGCGGCGCGCTGATTGGCGACCATCTGGAATCGAAGGACCAGGAAAAGGAGAAGGAGGACCTGCAAAAGCAGTTGGATGAGGAGAAGGCGAAGAATCAGACAAGCAGTCCGCCGCAACAATAGAGAATGTGGCCTTAGCGGCAGGGATTCTTGCTCCCTTTTCCGGGCTGAAGGTGTCCTGTATACTAGACCGTCCTTACTCCAGGTCTTCCGTATCGGTCCTGAAACCTTCCGGCTTGATTTCCAGGTACGGACGGTCTAGAATTGTGAATACTGCAAGGAAGGGGATGAGAGGAGAATTATGAATACCAAAGCACTTTTATGTCTGGTGTTAATCGTTGGGTTAGCCGTGACAGGCGTCGGCTGCACTGAAACCCAGAAAGGTGCCGGTATCGGCGCGCTGGCCGGAGGAGCCGGCGGTGCCCTTATCGGTTCGTTCTTCGGCGTCCCCGCGATGGGCGCGGCTATAGGCGCCGGCGGTGGAGCCTTGGGTGGCGCACTGATTGGCGACCAGATGGGAAAGAAAAAACAGGAGAAAGAAAAGGCCGAATTAGAGGATCAGCTGCAAGAAAAGGACAAACAGGTGCAAGCGGCTGAGATGAGCAGCTCCAACGAAGGGAAGACCTTCATCGAGGGACACTACGAGTATATCAACAAGAAACAGTGGATAGACACTACTACAACGGAGCGCGTCTGGGTGCCTGAAACTGTTGAAGGCGACCGAACGATAGAAGGCCATTACGAGGAGAAGCCAATCCCCAGCGGACACTGGGAGGAATACACGGAAAAGATGTGGATCCCTGATCACTATGAATAGGTAACCTCCTTGAGATGAACACCTTTTTTTAAAAGGAATAAGAGGGGGTTTCTCTTAAACGTTTCCCCCCTCATTCCTTTTTCTTAATTTCCCCGTTGTTTATCGTGTATTCCCCGGTGATCGCATCTTATACTTCAAAAAAAGTTCTCCTGGCCCCGTACCTTCGCACTTGATTTCGTCGGTGATATAGTCTAGAATTCTTGAAACGAGAAAGGGGGGAGGAGAAGATGAATACCAAAGCACTTTTATGTCTGGTGTTAGTGGTCGGGTTGGCAGTGGCAAGCGCCGGCTGCACTGAAACCCAGAAAGGTGCCGGTGTCGGTGCGCTGGCCGGAGGAGCCGGCGGTGCCCTTATCGGTTCGTTCTTCGGAGTTCCCGGACTCGGTGCGGCTATCGGTGCCGGTGGCGGCGCCCTTGGCGGTGCGCTGATTGGTGACCATATCGGTCAGAAGAAACAGAAAGAAGAAACAGATGAGCTGAAGCAACAGCTGCGCGAGAAGGATTCGTAGCCACAGGCCGCTGAATCACGGTAGGCTGCCGGAAGAAACTACCTTTAAAGAAGCTGTAATCTTAAGGCATATAGTCACCGTCACTCCTAAAAAGGAATGGCAAGGGAGGTCTGTTCAAACCCGTTTCCTTGCCATTCCTTTTTCTTTTCGTATACTGTCGCCTGCGTTTCATGAGAACAGAGAAAAACGGACTACAAGATAAGCCATGGTACGCCAACGGCCTGCGTTTTAAGTGTCAAGGATGCGGCAACTGCTGTCGCGGCGAGCCGGGATATGTCTGGGTTACTGCGAAAGAGGTCGAGGCCGTCTCCAGCTACGTAAACAAGACTCCAGGCAAATTCAACAATAAATACCTGCGAAAGGTGGGCCGCAGGACCAGCCTCGTTGAACGCCCAAACGGCGATTGCATCATGTACTCAAACGGCTGCAGCATATATGAAGTTAGGCCAAAGCAGTGCCGCACATTCCCCTTCTGGCGTTCAAATCTAAAGACCAGGGAGACCTGGGAGGAGTTGAAGGAATTCTGCCCGGGTGTAGATAAAGGCCGTCTTTACACCACCGATGAAATAGAGAAAATACCCGGCGAATAATCCGTAGCTGCCCGGTACCTCCCAACCGCAACAAGTGGCAAAGACCTCCTGTGACCCAAGGCCTAACTGTCGTGTTATTCGGTGGTTACGTCAATATATGCCGGTGTCCGCCCTGCTGGAAACATGGCCCGTTTCGAGGCACAAGGATAAAACGTGATAAAACGTCCTGCATGAATTCCCCCCCATGAACATCTCTTGTGTAAAGTGGTACGCCCTTCAGACTGCATCCCTGATAAGACGTTACTCTCGCTGTATCCGTAAGATATGCTAGGCCTGTGCAGAAACACCGGCTTCTTTGAATACCGTCCACCACAACGTCGGTGGCGGCGTTCCGCCCCTCCGTCGTCTTCCGTAGC